>JAUQPF010000017.1 GCA_030550535.1 Candidatus Bipolaricaulota bacterium | reverse complement strand
TCCTCCATCTACATGGTGTGCCGCAAGCGCACCGCCCAGGAGATCGGCGACTTTGGGAAAGTGCAGGAGGAGATCCGGAGGAAGCTTGAGGAAAGGCTTCCGGAGTTCTGGCACCAGGGCATCCGGGGCGCGGACTTCTTCATGAGCGCCATCGGCCCCGCCGTGGAGGCCTTCGGAAAATACGCCAAAGTTTTGAAGCTTTCGGGAGAAGCCGTCTCCGTGCGCGAGCTTTTAGACGTGGCCCGAAGGCTCACCGCGGAGTTCGCCGTGCGCCAGATCCTGGAGAACGGCCACCTGGCCCAGGTGGATCAGGAGACCCAGTTCTACCTCCTTTGGCGTTGGAGCTACGGCCGGAACCGCCTGGAGTTCGACGAGGCGCGGAAGCTGGCCCAGGCCCGCGGGGTGGATTTGGACGATCTCGCCCGCCGGGGCTTGGTGAAGCGGCAAAAGGAGATCGTGGCCCTCCTGGGTCCCCAGGAACGCGAGAAGTGGCCAGAGCGGTTCACCACCATGATCGACACCCTCCAGCGCGCCTGCCTCCTTTGGAAGCGCGGGAACACCGAGGAGCTTGACGAACTTTTGGGGAGCACCTACGGGGCCCTGGAGGCCTTCTGGCAGGTGGCCCAGGCGATTGCGGAGACGCTTCCCGAGGGCGACGAGGAGCGGCGGCTCCTCCACGGGCTTTTGGGGCGCCGCCCGAAGGCTCGGCCTCAAGGCCCCGATCTCTTCGCTGAGCGGTAGAGGAGAGCCGTATGGAGAAAAAGACTGTAGCCAGACCTAGGCGTGAACAACTTGAAGCCATCCGACGCGCCATGGAGGAGGCCGCGCACGCCGTAGGCGTGCCTCTTGCACAGGTGTACCTTTTCGGTTCCCAGGCACGCGGTGAGGCCGATGACAAGAGCGATTGGGACTTCCTCGTGATCGTCAGAGGAGAGCTTTCGTGGGAAGCGCACCGAAGGCTTTTTTGCGAGATGAGTCAGAGGCTCGCGAAGCTGGGTGTTTCCGCAGACCTCGTCATCCGCACAGAGAGGCAAGTCGCGGAAGCGCTTCAGCGCCTAGTCTCGGTAGAGAAAACAGCATTGCAAGAGGGTGTGCCGTTATGACCAAGGAATCGAAGGAATGGCTGCAAAAAGCGTGGGAGGACTTTCGCGTGATGGAACACGAGATGGCCCTTCCGCCCTCGGAGCGCGTGGCTTCCGCGGTGTGTTTCCATGCCCAACAATTCGTGGAAAAAGCGCTCAAGGCCTTTCTTGTCGCGCACGGAAAGGAATTTCCGCGCACGCATAACCTGACATTCTTGAAAGAATTATGCAGCGCTGTCGATGCGGACTTTGCTGAGCTTCCTGTGGACGAGCTTTCGATCTATGCTGTAGAGCTTCGGTACCCAGGGTTGGGCATTTCGCCTGAGCCAAGCGAGTGCGAGCGGTGTGCACAGATTGCGCGGGAGGTTAAACACTTCTTGGAGTCTAAGCTTGGGGTGAAATTCGAACTTTTGGGACGCCTAGAAGAAGCCTGAGGAGCTGACAAACCGTGCAGAATGATTTGAGCACGAGGCTTTGGAAGCTGGCGGAGAGGTATGCCCAAGTGGCTCAGGAGATGCTGGGCGAAAGCCTCACCTCGGTGGTGCTCTTCGGTTCGGTGGCCCGAGGCGAGGCCCACGAGCGCTCGGACATCGACCTTTTCGTGGTGGCCCGCGAGCTTCCCAAAGGAGCGTTTCGCCGTCGCGAGCTTCTGGAGCCTATCCGCGCACGCTTGGAGCCGGAGCTTCGGGAGCTTTGGAAGCGCGGGATCTACACGGACTTCGTGGAGGTCATCCGCAGCGAAGAGGAAGCCCAGAGGTTCCACACCCTGTACTTGGACATGACCGAGGAGGCAGTGATCCTCTACGATCGGGAAGGATTCTTCGCGGGGATCCTGGAGCGCGTGCGCCGAAAACTCCAAGAGCTTGGGGCCCAGCGCAAAAAGTTGGGCAAGGTATGGTATTGGGACCTCAAGCCCGACTATAAACCGGGAGAGGTGATCGATCTTTCGCTATGACGCAAATTGATTTGGCTCGGCGCGATCTTCATCGCGCAGAACTCATCCTCGAAGAAGCGCGTTCGTATTTCCAAAAAAGGGTGTGGAATCTGGTGGTGCGGCGAGCTCAGGAGGCCACGGAACTCGCACTCAAGGCGGCGCTGCGTTACACGGGCGCGGAGCCCCCGCGTGTTCATGATGTGGGCCCTGCTCTGCAAGAGCATCGCGAAAGGTTCCCAACCTTCTTCAGGGAGGCCATACCTAAGCTCGCCTCAATCTCCCGCTCCTTGCGCAACGAGCGCGAAACGAGTCTTTATGGCGACCCGGAAACTGGGCTTCCACCTGAGGAGCTGTACTTCGAAAACGACGCTCGTGAGGCCTTGGATAAGGCGGATTTTGTGTTTACCATTTGTCGAAAGCTATTGGAGGGGGCATGAGGGATCTGCGTAAGGAATTTCGGGAGGCCGAGAATTTCCTGCGGCAAGGAGCAGTGGCCGCGGCTGTGCAGCAAGCCGGAAGGGTTTTGGAAGCTTTCTTGCGCGACACCATCAAAGAGCTGCTCCCCAAGCTCCCGCCAAACGAAGCCACGAACCTCAACTATGTGCTAGACCGGATCGGGAAGGGAAAGCCGGTGGAGCGGCTGACTCTAGGCGAGCTCGCTCAGGTTTACCAAGAGGGTCAGGTCGTGGGGGCGGCGGAGAGGTTTTTGAAGCGCAAGCTCGACCTTTTGGCCAATGAAAAGCTTGTGCGGGGCTGGGTGGACTTGCGCAATCGCGCGGCGCACGCGGACGCCGAGGTCTCCGAGGACGAGGCCCGTGCTTTTCTCGCCAATCTCAAACTTCTGCTGCAGCAGGCGGGGATCCTCAAAGAACCTGCGTTGCTCAAGCGGATCCCGGCTTGGTGGGAGGTAGCCAAGCCCCATCGGGACATCCGCGAGGGCCGCACGGAGATGAGCCAGTTCGCGGCCAAGCTGGATCAAGTGGTGTCCGGTCGGGCTGAACCCGAATACCGCGACCCTCAAACGTTCTTTGCGCGGACGCACATGACGCTAGGGCTGCGCAATCTCCTTTCGGCGGCACTCCACAGGCTTTCGGGGAAAGGCGGCGACGGTGTATTGCACATCGAGACGGCCTTCGGCGGCGGAAAGACCCATAGCCTCATCGCCCTCTACCATTTCTTCGGCTCCGGCCAAGATTTTTCCGATTTCTTTTGGGCCCAAGAGCTGCTGGAGGAGCAAGGGCTCACCCAGGTTCCCAAGGCCAAGGTTCTCACCTTTGTGGGAACGGAGGCGGATCCTTTGGGGCCCACCCCCTGGGGTCTCTTCGCTCAGGCCCTCGGGAAGTACGAGCGCATGCGGCCTTACGATGAGAGCCGCCAGGCCCCAGGCAAAGGCGTGCTCAGGGAGCTTCTGGGGGAGGAACCCACCCTCATCCTCATCGACGAGATCGCGGAGTTCCTGTGCCGCCTGGTCGAGCCCGGAAAACTGGCCAAGGCTTCGGAGGAAGCTCGTGCCTACCAGTCCCAAGTGTTCGCGTTTGTGCACGAGCTCACCGAGGTGGCCACGGAATTGCCAAATTGCCTCCTTGTGCTCACCACCACGACGAGCACGGCCTACGCGGAGGAAGGGGAGCGCGTGCAGCAGCAGCTGCGCACGCTCGTGGGCCGAATGCACCGGCTTTTGGAGCCCGTGGGAAGCGCCGACATCTACGAGGTCATCCGCACCCGGCTCTTTGAAGACTTGGGCGATCCCGCGATCCACGAAGCCGTGGCCGAGGAATTCCACAAACTCTACCGTGATCAGGCCGGCAACCTTCCCGAGGAAACCCAGGACCCAGGATATCGAGAGAAGCTGGTGCAGGCGTACCCGTTCCATCCTGAGCTCATCGACGTCCTCTACAACCAGTGGGGTTCGTTCCCGCAGTTCCAGCGGACCCGGGGGGTGTTGCGCTTTCTGGCCCTGGTGGTTCAGGAGGCCTGGAAGAAGCGCGAGGCTCTTCCGCTTTTGCGCCTGTGCGACGTGCCTTTGGAGAACCGGGAGATCCGCCAGCACCTCCTTTCCTGCATTGGAAGCCCGTACGATTCCGTGATCGCCAACGACATCGCGGGGGGTCGGGAGCTGGCGCGGCGGCTGGATCGAGAGTCCCCGGAGGAACTGCGCAAGCATCGGCTGGCGGAGCGCTTGGCCACGGCCATCTTCCTCTACTCCTTCTCGGGGGCGCAGAAGCCCGAGCGCGGGGCCACCGCCGCCCGCTTGCACCTCGCCACCCTAACTCCCGAGACCCCTTCCACCGCTGTGGGCGATACGCTGCTCAAACTCGAGGATTCCCTGCATTACCTCCACAAGCGCGACAACCGCTATTTCTTCTCCACCGAGCTCAACCTGAACCGGGCCGTGGCCGAGGCCCAGGAGGCCGTGGAGGAGGGCCAGATCCTCGAGGAAATTCGTCGACTCGTGGAGAAAAAGGTGGGAACGGAATCGCCCATCCTGGAACGGGAGATCTGGCCCGACGCCCCGGAAAAAGTGCCCGACCGGCGCGATCGCCACACCCTCATGGTGCTTGGCCCCGACCTCATCCATGGGGACCCAAAGACAAAGGACTTCGTGGACACGCTGTTCAAGAAGGCGGGCACGGGGTTCCGCGTGTACCCCGGCGCGCTCCTCGTCCTTGCGCCCGACAGGGAATGGCTTTTCGCTCTCAGGAACAACGTCAAACGCATTTTGGCCCTGCGGGAGGTGCAGCGCGCACGGGCCAACGAGCTCTCCCCGGAGGATCGGGAGCGCCTCACGCGGGACCTCCGCCACGCCGAAGCCGACGCGGCGGATTTTGTGGTGCGGGTCTGGCGGCATTTGGCCCTCTGGCGTGGCGCCGAGGAAACCGAGTGGATCACGCTTTCGCCTTATGCCCGCCCTGGCCTCACCCTGGCCTCCATGGTGGTGGAACACCTGAAAAACGCCAACCGCCTTACGGAAAAGCTCGCGCCCGATATGCTCCTTCGCTTTTGCCCAATCGGGGAAGAGCGGGCTTATAAAGACGTGTGGGAGGCGTTCCTGCGCGAGCCGGGCAAACCGGTCGTGGCCGAGCGCACGGTGCGCGAGGCCGTGAAGGAAGGGGTGAAAGCCGGGCGCTTCGGACTACGCGTGGACGACAAGGTCTATTTCAAACAGGATGTTCCTGACGCGCACCTAGGGGAAGCGGTGCTCATCCCTGCGGATCGGATCCAACTCCCTTCTGTGTCCGAGGAGAAGCAACAGGGGACGGCCCCGACGCTCCCGCCAGCGGGCCCCACCATAGCTGCGCCGCCCAGGCCTCGGCCCAAGCGGGAATATCGCCTGGTCGTGAAAGTTCCGAGCGACAAGTTCAGCGACATCTTCCGCGGGGTGATCTTGCCTCTGCGGCAAAACGCGGAGGAGCTGGAGATCGAGATCCGCGTTCGCGCCCGAAGAGAAGAAGGTTTCCCGGAGGACGTGATCGAGCGCACGGTGCGGGAGACCCTGCGCCAGCTCCCCGTTGAGGTGCGGGAGGAACGGCTAGAGTAGCGCGGCTTTGTGTGTGTCCTTGCCCTCTGGGCGGTACGGACACCGTTGAAAGAGCGCCCGAACCCTGGCCTAGAGGCGGCGGCCGAGGAGGCGCTCCAGGGCCCGGTTCACCTTGGTGCGCCGGGCCTCCCGCGGGGAAAGAGGCGGAACGAGCACGGTGTGGAGGCCTGCAAGCTTCCCGCCCAGAACGTCGGTGAGGAGCTGATCGCCGATTACCGCCGCTTCCTTGGCGTTTGCTCCTAAATGCCGCAAAGCCCGCCGAAACCTAAAAGGAAGGGGCTTTTTTGCGCGCTCAAAAAGGGGGATCCCTAGCACCGCCAGAGCCACGCGCACCGGCGAATCCCGGGGAAGACGGGCATTGGTGAGCACAGCGAGGCGAAAGCCCTGAGCCTGAAGGCGCCGAAGGAGCCTCACCGCGGACTCAGGAAATTCCCCCGTTCGCCAAAGGCATAGGGTGTTGTCCAAGTCCAAAAGAAGGGCGCGGATCCCCCGCTTCCAAAGGCTCGGGAAATCCACCCGTTGCAAGGACGAAGCCTCTTCGTCCGGCCGAATAAGCCTAAGGTTCGACCTGGATCTCACCGATGCGCACGAACCTCTTGGCCCGCTCCAGGACTTCCAGGGCCTCAGAAAGACACCCGGGGGCCACGAAGATCTTGAAGAGCTTGCGCCCCCCCACCTCGCGGTACTCCCGGCGCACGTTGGCCAGCCCGTCGTACATGCCGAACACCCCATCCACGAAGTGCAAGGCTTCCTCATCCATCTCCACCCAAAGGACGTGGGCCTCCTTGGGCGGGGTGAGCCGGCGCAGGGCGGCGAAACGCTCAGCCATGGTGGCCCTCCAAAAGCCGGTGCAGAGCGAGCTCCGGATCGCGCCCCAGTTTGCGAGCCCAGGCCACGGCCTCAAGGAGCGCCTCCGCAAGCCAACGCTCCGGATCCTCCTCCGGCCGCGGCCCGGGAAGACGCCGCCCCAGCGGAATGGGGGCCCCCTGGGCCTCCCGTACCTCCACGTACTTGGCGGCCCGAAGGAGCGCAGGCTTGAACCGGTCTTTTTCGGACTTCGCGCCCTTCTCCTCCCGTTTGATTTCCTCCCATTGGGCCCGCACTTCCTCGGGGGTCTCCGCCCGCTCCGCACCAAACACGTGGGGATGACGCCGCACCAGCTTCTCCTTCAGGGTCAGGGCCACGTCGGCGATGTCGAACTCCCCTGCTTCCGCGGCGATCTGGGCATGAAAAAGAACGTGGAGGAGAAGGTCGCCGAGCTCCTCCCTCATGGCCGCAGGGTCGCCGTCGCTCAAAGCTGCCGCGAGTTCATAGGCCTCCTCCAAAAGGTAGGGCACGAGACTCTGGTGGGTTTGGGCGCGATCCCAGGGGCACCCGTTGGGCCCGCGCAGGCGGGCCACCACCTCCACCACTTCCTTCAGGGCCTGGGTCACGCGCTCGTTCATCGCGGCTGGGGCTGGGACAGTTCCTCGATGAGCTGTTTCACCTCTTCGGGACGGTACTCCGGCGCGGTCTTTTGGAGGCGCTGGAGATCGGCGAGGGCCTGGGCGTATTGGCCCAAGTCCTTGTAGAGGAGGGCGCGGTTCCAGAGGGCTTCGAGGCCCGCGGCGGTCAGGGGCTGGTGCGTCCCCACCCTTTGTTCCTCGCAAGCCACGATCTTCCCGTAGATCTCGATCTTCTTTTGGGATGCGGTGGCCAAGGCCAGGGCCTGCCGGTAGTACTCCAAGGCCCGATCGTACTGGGTCTTCCGCACATAGCAGTCTCCAAGCCCGATGAGGGCATCGAGGTTTTGGGGGTCCAGGGCGAGGATGGCCTCGTACTGGGCGATGGCGCCGTCGTACTTGTACTGCTCGCGGAGGTACCCGGCCAGGCGGAAGCGCATGGCGATGTCGTTGGGGTTGAGGGCCACGATCTGGCGGGCCGCCTTCTCCCTCGTCTCCACGTCGGCGGCAAAGCGCAGGGCGTTTTGGTATTCCTCCAGGGCCTTCTCCCTCTGGCCTTGGGCGAGGAGGAGATCGGCGTAGCCCAAGCGGGCCTGGGCGTTGTAGGGCGAGCGCTGGATGAGGTCCTGGAAGCGGCGCAGGGCCTCCTCGGTGCGGCCGGCCTGGGCCAGGGCCTGGGCAAGCTTGAGCTGCACGTCCGGGGTGGGCGAGCGCTGCCAAGCGCGGGTGTAGTAATCCACGGCCTCCGCCGCCCTTCCCTCCGCCAGGAGAAGATCGCCCATGAGGACGAGGGCGCTGGCGTTATCCGCCTGGGCCTTGAGGACCTCTTCCAGGATGGGGCGGGCCTCCGCGGTCCTCCGCCCCCGTAGATACGCCTCGGCCAGCTTGAGCTTCAGGGTGAGGCTTCCCGGCTGGAGCTCCAAAGCCTTGGCGTAGAACTCGGCCGCACGGGTGTAAAGCTGCATGGCCATGGCGTTGTCGCCGCGGGCCACCCAGGCCGCGACAAAGGTGGGATCAGCCTCGACCACGCGGCTGTACTCCGCGTCGGCCTGGATGTAGCGGCCTCTCTGCCGGTAAAGCTCGGCAAGCTGGAAGCGCGCCCGCACGTTCTGGGAATCCAAAAGGAGCACGCGGTTGAAGAAGGACTCGTCGCCCTCCCCGGTTTCCATGAACTTCAGGTACTGGGCGAGGGCCTGGGCCTTGTACTCCGCCTCCTGCGTTTTGAGCCGGGAAAGCTCCTCTTCCTCCGCGGGGGTGCGGCCCTCCTTGTTCTCCAGCTCCACGCGGCGGCCCAGGACCTCGGTGTAGCGCTCCTCGTAGAGGCGCCCAAGGTAGTAGGGGAGGTAGAGGTCCAGGGCATAGCCCTCTTCTTGGGCCGTGCGGAGCTTCGTGAGCGCGGCCTCCTTGTCCTTGGGATAAAGGAGGGACGCAAAAAGAACGGGATCGCGCACCTCGAGCTTCACCTTGGCCCTTTTCTCCTCGTACCAGGCGTTCCAGCGCTTGTCCGTCTCCGCGCGCACGTAGTCCTGGCGCACGCGGTCCCTGATCTCCTCGAGGGGCGGGACCACGGGCGGCCGCCGCTCCAAAAGCTTCACGATGTGGTAGCCCTGGTCATCCTTCACCAGGCGCACCTCGCCCACGTTCAGGTCCCAAACCACGTCGGTGACGGTGGTGGAGAAGGGCGACTCATACCGGGCGAAGAACGCTGTCTCCCCACCCTTTTCCTTGGTGGCTTGGTCCTCGGAATACGTGCGCGCCAAAGCGGCGAAGTCCGCCCCCGGGGCCTGGGCCCTGGCCAGAAGGTCGTCGGCCAGCTTGGGGTCGCTCACAAGAATGTGGCCCACCTTGACCTTCTCGGGCTCCGTCTGGTAGAGGAATTGGTTTTCCGTAAGGTAGCGCTGGAGCTCGGCATCCGTGGGCTCGATGGCCCCCACCACCGTGGCCTTGAGCTTCTCCTCGGTGAGGCGGTACTCCTCGTTTTGGCGGAGGAGCTCTTTGTAGCGCGCGAGCGTGAGGTTTTGGGCCTGGAGGTAGAGCTTCAGGGTCTCCTCGTTCCCGCCGACCTGCTGGAGGGCCTGCTGATAGCGCGCCTCCACGGCCTTGTCCAGCTCGGCCTTGGGCACGCTCACCCGGAGGCGGCGGGCCTCGTTTTGGATGATGACCTGGCGGATGAGGACCTCGGCGGCCTGGCCCTGGAACTGGAAGATCCGGTAGGCTCCATCGGTCCCCCGCAACTGGGCATCGAAATCCATGCCGAAAAGCTGGTAGAGCTGACGATAGTAGGCGAGGACGTTCTGCAGGGTTTGCCCAAGCTGGGCGCGGGTGAACTCCTGGCCCTCCACCACGAGCACGACCTCTTCGCTGCTGCCCTTGGGCGGGGGTGAGAACCGCTGGAACGTGAAAAGGCCGATGCCCCCGGCCGCGAAACCCACCACCACCGACCAAATGACGACCTTCTGCCAGCGCTTCATGACTTAGGCTCTTCCTTTCGTGCCTCGCGTAAAAGGACCTTCAGGGCGGCCCAGATCCCCCCGGCCAGGCCCACCAAAAGCCCTGTGATCCGCCCGGTGCGGCCGCCGTGACCCTGATCCCACCACCAGCCCGCTCCGTAACCCAAAAAGGCCCCTCCGACCACAAGGAAACCCAGTTGGCCCAAGAGGGCCAGGGCGCGGAGGGGGCCGAGGCCCGCCCTAGATGTCCTTCCACTCCTCCTTGCCAGAGCCCTTCTCCCCACGGCGGGTCCGAGGGCGCAGCGGCGGCACGGGCGTGCGCGACCGCACCGTGAAGCGGATCCCTGTGCGAATCTCCCCGTTCACCTCCACCTCCACGAACGAGGGGACGAAGAAGAGATCGATGCCGCTGGGGGCGACGTAGCCGCGGGCGATGGCGATGGATTTGACGGCCTGGTTCACGGCCTTGGGCCCGATGGCCTGGATCTCCGCCACACCCTCCTCCCGGAAGGTGTTGGCCACCGCACCCGCCGCTGCCTGCGCATCCGAAGTCGCTGCGATCTTAAGTACGTTCACAGCCACCTCCTTCACCGCGCCGTCTCCGTGTATTGGGTTTGCCGGATGACGGTCACCTTGATTTCCCCTGGGTACTGCAACTCCTCCTCGATCCGCCGAGCGATATCATACGCGAGCTTGGCGGCCATTTCATCGGTGGTCTTCTCCGGCCGCACGATGATGCGCACCTCCCGCCCCGCCTGAAGCGCATAGGCCTCCTTCACCTGGGGATAGGAGCGGGCCAGCCTCTCCAGATCCGAAAGGCGTTGGATGTAGCGCTCGTAGGTCTCCACGCGGGCCCCGGGGCGCGCGGCGGAGAGGGCGTCCGCCGCCTGGATGAGCACGGCCGTGACCGTGGCCGGCTCCACCTGCCCGTGGTGGGCAGCGATGGCGTTCACAATGGGCCAGGGCTCGCCGTAGCGCTTGACCAAGTCCGCGCCGATGAGGGCGTGCGGCCCCTCCACCTCGTGGTCCAAGGCCTTCCCGATGTCGTGGAGGAGTCCCGCCCTTTTCGCCGGACGGGGGTCGATGCCCAGCTCCTCCGCGAGCATCCGGGCGATGAAGCTCACCTCGATCGCGTGGCGAAGCTGGTTCTGCCCGTAGCTCTGGCGGAAGTGGAGACGGCCCAAAAGCTGGATGAGCTCGAAGGGGAGCTCCACCCCCACCTCCATGGCCGCCTTCTCCCCCTGCTCCCGGATCACCGCCTCCACCTGGTCCTTGGCCTTGCGCACCATCTCCTCGATGCGGGCGGGGTGGATGCGCCCGTCCTCCAAAAGCCGCTCGAGGGCGATGCGGGCGATCTCCCGCCGGATGGGATGGAACGCGGAGAGGACCACGACCTCGGGGGTGTCGTCCACGAGGACCTCCACCCCGGTCAGGGCCTCAAAGGTGCGGATGTTGCGGCCATCGCGGCCGATGATGCGCCCTTTGTAGTCCTCGCTGGGGAGGGGCACGGCCGTGACCGTGGCCTCCTCCACGTAATCCAGGGCCAGGCGCTGGAGGGCGTCGGCCAGGATACGGCGGGCCCGGCGCTCCGCCTCCTGGCGCGTCCGCCGCTCCACCTCCGCGATCTTCTTGGCGAAATACCGCTCGCTTTCCGCCTCCACGAGCTTGAGGAGGTACTCCTTGGCCTCCTCCTGGGTGAAGCCGCTCAGCCTCTCCAAAAGCTCGCGCTCCTCAGCAAGGAGCTTCTGCCCCATCTCGATGAGGCGCTCGAGCTCCGCCTCGTCCCGGCGGAGGGCGTCCTCCACCATCTCCAGGTAATGGCTCTTTTTCCCCAGCCGGTCCTCCCGCTGGCGCAGGCGCACCTCGAGTTGGTTGAGCTCCTCCTCCCAGCGGCGGAGGCGCTGCTCCTCCCGGGCCCGCATCTCCTGGATCTCCTTTTGCGCGGAAAGGAGGGCCTCCTGGCGCAGGCGCTCCGCCTCCCTTTGGGCCTCCTCAAGCTCGGCCTGGATGGCGCTCCGCCGCATGCGCCAACGGAGGAGGGGGATGCCCAGCCCCGCGAGGAAGGCCAGCACCCCCACAAGGGCAAAGAGCAAGACCTGGTACATGGCTTAGGGCACTTTATTCGTCCGCGCGCGTTCCCGCAACTCTCCGAGGGCTGCGGGGAGAAACCCCACCGTCCACAGGGTGGTGAAGCCCAGCCCCAGGAGGGCCGAGGCGCCCAGGAAGCGCAGCCCCGGGGTCTGCGCGGAAAGGAGGGCCCCGAAGGAGGCCATGGTGGTGAGGTAGCTTCCGAGGATGGCCCCGGCGATGGCGGCCGCGGCCCGCACCAGCCCCTCCCGCCCCGGCTCCTCCCGCGCCCGATGGAGGAGATGCACCGCTCCATCCACCCCAAGCCCAATCAATAGCGGGGAGATCACGATGTTGGTGAAGTTGAAGCGGATCCCAAGGAGGGCCATCCCCCCCAACATCCAGGCGTAGCCCATGAGGAGGGGCAGCAGGGCCAGCGCGGCTTCGCTCACCTTGCGAAGATCCGCAAGCACAATGAGGAAAATGAGGACCAAAGCCAGGCCGCTCGTAAGGAAGAAGTCCCGACGCATGTGATGTTCCAAAGCCACCTGGATCTCCGCGGAGCCCACGTAGTCCAGCCCCTGCTCCCGCAGCCAGGCCACAAAACGCGCGAGGTTCTGACCCTCGTAAATGGCGGGCGTCACCCGAACCTCCAGGACATACCCCCGGGAAATGCGGTAGCGGTTGCGAATCTCTGCGGGCAGATAGGTGAGGATTTGGTCGATCAGGGTATTCTCATCGGGCAGGGCCCGGAGCTTCTGGGCGAAGGCCGCAAGCTCCCCGAGGTCCGCCTCGAGGGCCTCCAAAACCCGAGCGACCCGCGCCAGATCCACCTCGCCGAGCTCCTCCGCGAGAAGGAAAAGGTTCTCGGCGTGGCGGGAGAGGACGAGGGCCCGACGGACCTCGCCCCGCAGGAGGGCCTGGAGCTCCAAAAGGGAAAAGAGCGCAGCCGTATCCTCGAGGCCTTGGCGGAACTCCGGCCAGCGCGCGAGGGCGGCGCGGAGGCGGCCCAGCCCCTCGTCCACCGTGGACAGCGGAAGATCCCGGAAGCGCACGGCTTCCCCAAGGAGGGCGGTGGGCAGGAGGTCCCGGGCGGAGGCCACCTCGTGCACGAGGGGATGCTCCTTAAGCTGGGCGCCCACCACGGCGAGCTCCTCCGGACGGGGCACGAAAACGCGGAACGTCTCCCCAAACCAAAGCTGGCCGGCGAAGTGCTCCATGAGCTCCCGGGTCACGGCCTGCCCGGGCGTGGGCGGCACGAGCTCCCCGGAGGCGAACTTGAACTGAATGCGCACGGCTTTCTCCAGGGCAATGGCGGTGAGCACCACGGAGAAGAGCAGGACCCCCTTGCGCAACCGCAGGAAGTTACGGTAGGGATGGACGAGGCGCTCGCGCGCGAAAACCGGACGGCCGCGCAGGTTGGGCCTCACCCTCCCCAAAAGGAGCAGGAGCGCCGGAACGCAGGAAAAGACCGTGAGGTAGGCCACGAGGATGCCGGGGGCCATGATGGCCCCAAGCTCCCAAAGAGCCCGTGAGCGAGAAAGAAGAAGGGAAGAAAAGACCACGGCGGTGGTCAAGGCCGCCACGAACGAGGAGGCCGCTTTCTTGCGCACGGCAAGGGTCACGGCCTGGACCAGGCCCAACCCGTCCGCTCGGGCCTCGCTGAACTGCGAAAGGAGGTGAAGCGAAAAATCGATCCCTAAACCCAAAAGCAGGGCGGGGATGAAGGTGGTGAGAAGGTTGAACCCGTGCACGGCGAACTTGGCCCAGGCCACGGTGAGGACCGCGGAGATGGCCACGGGAAGGAGGGCGGTCAAGGCGAGCAGGGGGCTTCCTGCGGCCAAAAGGGTCAAGAGGAACACGGCGAGGGCGGAGATGAGCGTGACCACGGCCATGTCCTGGCGGATGGTGTCCTCCACCTCCACCATGGCCACGTAGAGGCCGGTGATCCCCGCGCGGATCCCGAGCTCCTCGAGCTGGGCGGCCTGGACCGCGCGGAGGAGGGCGTCGCGCACCCTGCGGTTGAAGGCCATGTCGGCGTACGCCGGTTGGGTGGGCCACACCTGTACGACCAAATGGGCGTGATCCAGGGAGAGAAGGGGCTGTCCTTCATCCTCGGGCGGGGTGCGGCCCTGGGCCTGCCGCAGGAGCGCGGCCGCTTGGGAGAGGAGGGCTTGGCCCTGGGGGAGCTTCTCTAAAAAGGTAAGGAGGGAACGCGTTCCCGCCTCCACCTGGCCTAGGAGCGCGTCCAATTCCTCAGGACTTTGGGGAAGGGCCTCCGGCAGGGCCGGGGCGGGAACGCCCCCAAGGAGGGGCACGAACTCCAAGAGGTCCCGGGCCAGCTGGGCCAGGGTCTCCCGCTCCTCCGGGTACATGCTGCGGAAGACGAGGAGCTCCGGCGGAAGATGAAATTCGGTGCGCACGCGATAGGAAGCGTGCGAAAAGAGGGTGGGATCGAGGTGGGCGATGACGCGATCCGCTCCAGCGAAGAGGAGCTGGGCCCGCTCCCGTGGGTCCCCCGGAGGATCCACGAGGGTGAGGAGGACCGCCGCCACGTCGAGTCCGCTCAGCTCCGCCTGGATCGCCTCGTACTTCGCCACCAAGGGGTCCTGAGCGGGGAGGAGGTCCAAGTAGGAGGTGCGGAAGGGGATGGTGCGGATGTAGTAGAGGCTCAGCCCGGTGAGGGCCAAAAAGAAAAGGAGGACGAGCCCGGGGCGGGAAAGGACGGGCCGGGCCAGCCAAGAGGAAAGGGATTTCGCGTCAGGACCGCTTGGGCTCTTCACCGGCGGAGGGGGGGCGGACGGTGAGGTCGTAGCCCGTGAGGCGGGCCGCCAACCCCACATTGTGGCCGTCCCGCCCAATGGCCAAAGAGACCTCGTGCTCAGGAACGATCACCGTGGCCTTCTTTTGGGCCTCGTCCAGCTCCACCTCCAGGACGCTGGCCGGGGCCAGAGCCGCACGGATCACCTCCCGCACGTCCTCGCTGAACCGGATCACGTCGATCTTCTCTCCCGCCAGCTCCCGGCTCACGGCGCGGATGCGGCTCCCCCCAGGTCCGATGCAGCTCCCTACGGGATCGATGCGCGGGTCCAATCCCCGCACGAGCACCTTGGCCCGCACCCCCGGAACCCGCACCACCTTCACGATCTCCATCATCCCCTGCTCAAGCTCGGGCACCTCGAGAGCGAGGAGCTTGGCGAGGAAGCCTGGGTGGGCCCGGGAGAGGTACACCCGGGGATCGCCCTGGGTCCTTTCCACCTTGTAGAGGTAGGCGCGGATGCGGCTTCCTGGGACGTAGCGTTCGTTGGGGATGCGCTCCTCCGCGGGCATGATGGCCTCCAGGTCCCCCAAGTGGATCCAGACGTCGCGGCCCTCGAAGCGGTGCACTTGGCCGTGCACGATCTCGCCCACCTTGCTTTGGTACATCTCGTAGAGGGCCTCGCGGCGGCGGCGCAGGATCTCCCGACGGAAGTACTCCTCCGCCCGGCGGGTGGCGATGCGCCCAAGCTTGGAAAGATCGAACTTTTGGCCGTTGATGTAGACGTCCCCGGAGCGGCGGTCGATCTTGACCTCAGGAGGCTGGGTGCCGCCAAACTCCGCAAGATAGGCGGCAGCGATGCCCTTCTCCATGGCCTCGTACGCGGCCTCCCGATCGATACCGCGCTCCCGCGCCATCTCCTCCAGGGCCTCCAGGAACTCGATGTTCATAGCCTACTCCCCTTCGTATACCACCCAGGCTTGGGTGACCCGATCGAGAGGGATCTCCACCGGGGTTCCCCGGTCCTCCACCACCGCCTTTCCCCCCTCCACCCGTAGGAGGCGCCCCTCGTAGGCGCTGCGAGGGAGCCCCTGCACCCGCAGGTGCACCTTCTTCCCTACCACCCGGGCGTAGTGCCAAGGCTCCCAAAGCCGGCGGTCCAGCCCAGGCGAGGAGACCTCCAACACGTAGGAGGACGGGATCGGATCGGCCTCATCCAGGAGGTCGCTCAGGATCTGGCTGACCCGGGCGCAATCCTCCACGGAGACCCCGTTCTCCCGGTCGATGTACACCACCAGCCGCAGCTCCCGCCCCGCGCGGGTCAGCTCCCAGTGGTAGAGCTCCACCTGGGCCAACTCCGCACCCCGGCGGAGGATCGCCTCGATCCGCTCCCTCGCTACCTCCATGAATCGCCATTATACTGCTCCGTAAAGCGTGCGCACGGAAAACGGATTTCGATGGGATCGGTTCTTGGTGGAAGAAGAGGAGGCGGGAGACCGCCTTGACCGGTGGTTGGCCCGCCGTCTGGGGATCCCTCGAACCCAGGCCCGGGCCCTCATCCAGGCCGGCCAGGTCCGGATGAGCGGAAGAGCCGCGAAACCGGACGCGCGGGTCCCCGCGGGCGCGGAGATCGAGGTCCATTGGGAAGGACCGGGCCTGAAACCCACCCCTTTCCCCCTCCCCATCCTCTACGCGGATGAGGCCGTGGTGGTGGTGAACAAGCCCCGGGGGCTGCCCGTGCATCCCGTGGGCCCCATCCGCGGACCCACCGTGGTCACCGCCCTTTTGGCCCAGGGTCCCCTCGCGGGTGGGGATCCCCAACGCCCCGGTGTGGTGCACCGCTTGGACGCGCCCGTCACGGGCGCCCTGGTGCTCGCGCGCACCCCGGAGGCCTACGCTTCCCTCGTTCAGCAGTTCAAGGAGCGCCGGGTGAGGAAGGAGTACCTCGCGGTGGTGGAAGGGGAGGTGGAGGTGGAGGCGGGGGCCATCGAGGGCCGGGTAGGGCGCGACCCCCATGAGCCCTGGCGCATGGGCCTTCAGACCAAAGGCAAGGAGGCGCGCACGGAGTTCACCGTGTTGCGCCGCGCCCAGGGGCGGAGCCTCCTCCTCGTGCGCCCGGTGACCGGCCGCACCCACCAGATCCGCCTGCACCTAGGGGCCATCGGGCATCCGGTGGTGGGCGACCCCTTTTACGGGAAGGGCACAGGCCCCCTTCTCCTCCACGCCTGGCGGCTAGGGTTTTTCCACCCTAGGGACGGCGCCTGGCGGGAATTTGAGGCCCCTCCCCCTCCGGAGCTCGCCTCCTGGCTTGAAGGAGAAGAAGGTAGTACAGGGCCGCGCTGAACTGGGCGGCCACGGCCACCCAAAAAACAAAAACGGCCTTCTCCGTAAGCAGGAGCAACCCCCCGGCCAGCGCGGTGAGGCCGGCCGCGGCCTTCCCCGGCCAGCGCGCCCTGAGCTCCCTGCGCCGGCGCCAGAGGATCAGGGTTCCCAGGCCGATGCCCAGCGGGGGCACGGCGTAGAGGATGAGCCCCAAAAGGGGGATCCGGCCCGCCCCGTAGAGGGCCCCAAACGCCCCGGCGTAGAAGAGCTTGTCCGCTAGGGGATCAAGGAGCTGCCCAAGGAGGGTGGGGCGCTCCCGCCGGGCTACCCAGCCGTCCAGGACATCCGTGGCCACCCCGAGGAGGAAGAGGGCCAAGCCCAGGGGCCACCGCCGCGCGAGGACGGCCCACACCAGGGGCGCGGTGAGGAGAAGGCGCACGGAGGTTAATACGTTTGCCATCGTCACAGCCGAATATTACGCGATGGGACCGTGAAAATCACCGCACAGCGGTTATAATTGCAGACCTCCAATCCTCAAAAGCCGAGGTGAACCGCATGCGCAGGACCAAGGTCATCATCATGGGCGCGGCTGGCCGTGACTTTCACAACTTCAACGTGGTCTTTCGGGACAACGAGGCCTACGAGGTGGTGGCGTTCACGGCCGCGCAGATCCCGGGGATCGAGGGCCGCCGCTATCCCCCGGAGCTGGCCGGCCGGCTCTACCCCCAGGGCATCCCCATCGAGCCCGAGGAGCGGCTGAGCGAGCTCATCCGCCAGCATGGGGTGGACCGGGTGGTGTTTGCCTACTCCGACGTTTCCCACCAGTACGTGATGGAACGGGCGGCCATCGCCCAGGCCGCGGGCGCGGACTTCTGGCTCCTCGGCCCCTCCGCCACCCAGCTTGTGTCCAAAAAGCCGGTGGTGGCCGTGTGCGCCGTGCGCACCGGCTGCGGCAAATCCCCCACCACCCGTAAGGTCGTGCGCATCCTCAAGTCCTGGGGAAAGAAGGTGGTGGTGGTGCGCCATCCCATGCCCTATGGGGACATCGCCGCCCAGGCGGTGCAGCGCTTCGCCACCTTAGAGGACCTGGACCGGGCCCGCTGCACCATCGAGGAGCGCGAGGAGTACGAGCCCCACCTGCGCGAGGGAACGGTGGTCTACGGCGGTGTGGATTACGAGCGGGTCCTGCGGCAGGCGGAGGAAGAAGCGGACGTCATCGTTTGGGACGGGGGCAACAACGACTTTCCCTTCTTTAGGACGGACGTGCTCATCGTGGTGGCCGATCCTTGGCGGGCTGGACATGAGCGCACCTACTGGCCGGGCTCGGTGAACATCCGCATGGCCGACGTCGTCGTGATCAACAAGGTGGACACCGCCTCCTTTGAGGACGTGCAGAAGCTCCGGCGCTCCATTGAGGAGCTGAACCCTCGGGCTTGGGTGATCGAGGCCGCCTCCCCCATCCTGGTGGAGGAGCCGGAGCTTGTGCGGGGAAAGAGGGTTTTGGCTGTCGAGGATGGGCCCACCGTGACCCACGGGGAGATGCCGTTTGGCGCAGCGGCCGTGGCCGCCCGCAAATGGGGCGCCACCCTTGTGGATCCCCGCCCCTACGCGGTGAACTCCATCCGCGAGACTTACGAACAGTACCCGCACCTGGGCCCTGTGCTTCCCGCCATGGGCTACGGGGATCATCAGATTCAGGACCTGGCGGAGACCATCCGGCGCGTGCCCTGCGAGGCCATCCTCATCGCCACCCCGGTGGACCTCCGGCGCCTCCTGGAGCTGCCGAGGCCCGCCACGCGCGTGCGCTACGAGCTCCAGGAGATCGGGCACCCCACGTTGGAAGAGGTTCTACGGGAGCTCCTTTAGGGCCAAGGTTCCGGGGCGGGCCGGACAAACGGACAGCCCGGTCCGCCCCTTTTCACCCCTTCTCTCCCTCCGTCCCCCTTACCCTTCTGGCCAAAAGGAGGCGGAAACATGCGTGCGAAGTGCTGGGTTCTGGCCTTGGCCGTTCTGACCGTGCCCGTTTTGGCCCAGGAGTTTTCAGGAAGCGTGGGCGCGGACTTCCTCTTCGCCCCCGATACCCCCTTCACCCTGAACACGGCCCTCACCCTCAGGATGGACATGGGCAAGGGCGGGGTGGAGAGCCGAACGATCCTTTCCCTCTCGGGGCTGGAGGCGGAACACCTTTGGCTTTGGCTCAAGTTCCCCGGCGTGGGCGTCACCCTGAAGACGGGGCTTACGTTCGATCCGTGCTTTTCCCGCTGGGCTTTGGGGGTGAGCGGCGGATGCTGCCCGTTCTTCCTGGGCGGCTGGTTCTACCTTGGGAACCTAGACCCCGTTTGCCAAACCCCAAACTACACGATCGGGCTCGTCCTGGACTTCGGGATCGGCGGGGAGCCTGGCCTCTTGGCCCGAAGCCTCTTGGGGTTCGGAGTGACCAATCTTTACGCCCTCATCGATGACGATCCGTGGACGGATGTGCGCCTTGTTCCCGGCTGGTACTTTGAGGAAGCCCTTTTCCACATCGTCTGGTCCTCCGCGTGCTGGCGCCTCCACACCACCTGGATGTTCACCAACGCGGGGCTGGGCTTTGGGGAGCTCGGGGTGCGCTACCGCTTTCCTGAGCCGATCGTGGAGCTTGGCGCTGTCCTTCGGCTCAACGGTATTTTAGCCCTGGATTGGGCCGCGCTGAGCCTGGCCGTAACGATTGACCCCGTTTCCGTGTACTCCACTACGGCCTTCAATTTCACCGGTTTCCTCTGGCAGGAAGTAGGGATGCGCATCCAGTTCTCCCAGGTGCTCCTCTACTCGGCCACCCGTTTCGATCTCTCCGGGCTTTGGTGGGTGCGCCTAGGCTTTGAACTGCGCTTTTAAGGGGCGGGATCAAGCGGCCTGACGTGAGCGGACACCGAGCAGCGGGGAGAAGAAGACAGGGTTCTAGGGTGTAAGGGACCCTCCTTGCGCTTGCAGTTGTTGGAGGAGTCGACGGTCCGCGGGAGCAAGAGGAAGCTGAGGAAGCTCGGAAAAGGGGACCCAGCGCACCTCCGCGCACCCTAGGGGTTGGGGTTCACCTCGGACGATGCGCGCCCGAAAAAGATGGAGATGCACAAGGACGTCGGCATACGCGTAGAAAACTTGGGCCAATTCCTCCTCGACTGCGGCCTCCACGCCCAACTCCTCCCGAAGCTCCCGCACCAAGCAGGCCGCCAGGTCCTCCCCTTCTTCTTGGCCTCCGCCGGGGAACTCCCAAAGGCCTCCCTGTTCGTCGGTGCTCCTCCGCTTGGCCAACAGGACCTTTCCCGCTCGTTCGATCCAGGCCGCGGCCACTGCCTTGACCGGTTTGGACGGCGTCATCTTGGCAAGGGCGCAGGAACGCCCAGCTCCTCCGCAAGCTTCTTCAGGTTTTCCCAAAGCGGGGGATCAAGGGGAACGCCCTGAGCGCGTATCTCCTGCTCCCGCAGGTAGGCCTTTTCCCCGGCCGTGTAGATGCGCGCCGCGCCCGGGGCTTTGGCGGAGGCCCGCAGGGCGCGAAGGATCTCCCCGGCAAGGCGTTTGAAATCCTCAAGAGGAAGGAAGCGCTGGACATCCAACGCCAGGAAGAAGTGGCCGAGGCGTGAGGGCTTGGGACGGCCCTCCGCATCTTGGTCGGAGAGATCCTTGAGGAACGGCCCTCCCGAGAGCGCCGAGCAAAGGAGCTCCACCATGGTGGCCAGGCCGTAGCCCTTGTGGCCCCCGAACTCCTCGCCGGCACCACCCAGAGGAAGGAAGGCGTAGAGATCTTTGGGCAATCCCGCGAGAATGGCTCGGGAGTCGGTGGCAGGCCGGCCCTCGCGATCGATCACCCATCCCTCGGGCGCGGGCTTCCCTAACCGGGCCAAGACTTCGAGCTTCCCGCGCTGGCTCACGGAGGTGGCCGCATCAAAGCAAAAAGGGAAAGGCTCGTCGGTGGGACAGGCAAAGGCGATGGGGTTGGTGCCCAGCATGGGTTCCACTCCGAAGGTGGGGGCCACGCTGGGCCGAGCATTGGTGAAGCTCATCCCGATCATGTCCTCCTTGGCGGCCATGAGGGCGTAGTACCCGGCGATGCCATAGTGCGAGGAGTTGCGCACGACCACAGCGCCCAGCCCGTAGGCCCGGGCCTTGCGGATGGCGAGCTCCATGGCCCGATATCCCGCCACCATGCCCAGCCCGTTTTGCGCGTCGAGCACGGCCGTCGTCGGCCCTTCCCGCACCACCTGGAGTCTCGTCACAGGGGAAAGGGTTCCGTTGCGGATACGGTTCACATAGAGCATGAGCCGGCTCACCCCATGGGACTCAATTCCCCGCAAATCCGCAGCCAAAAGCACGTCGGCGCAAATACGGGCGTCAGGCGCCGGTACTCCAAGCTTAAGGAAGACGTCCGCGACGAATCGCTGCAGTTGCTCCACGTCAACGCGTACGCTCTGCATCTCCATGAGGGGCAAGTATAACCCGGATGTAGCGCAAAGAACCGCGCGTTGTTAGGCTTTTGTGTATGGTCGCGGACCTACTTTTGCGCAACGCTCGTGTGCTGGACGTTTTCTCCGGCCGGGTTCTTGAAACGGAGCTCGCGGTTGCCGATGGCAAGGTGCTGGGGTTTGGCGCGGACGAAGCCCACGTGACACAAGACTTGGATGGGCTCTATCTTGTTCCTGGTCTCATCGATGCCCACGTTCACCTGGAGAGCAGTCGCCTTTCCCCTGGAGAATTCGCGCGGGCTGTCCTTCCCCACGGAACCACGGCCGTGATCGCCGATCCCCACGAGATCGCGAACGTCCTGGGCCTCCGAGGGGTCCAATGGATGATCGAAGCCACAAAGGAGCTGCCTTTACGCGTGTTTTTCATGGCCCCTTCGTGCGTTCCTGCAAGCCCCTGGGAGACCCCGGGCGCCGTGCTTGGTCCCGAGGAGATCCGCGAAATCCTGAGCTGGGAGCGGGTGATCGGCCTGGGCGAAGTTATGAACTATCCGGGTGTCCTTGCCCAAGATCCTGTGCTCCTGGCGAAAATCGCCGCAGCCCAAGGGAAGCCCATCGACGGCCATGCCCCCGGCCTTTCCGGATCGGATCTTTGGCGGTACGTCCGCGCCGGGCCCAGAACCGACCACGAGTGCACCTCCCTCGCGGAAGCCCAGGAAAAGCTGGGCGCGGGCATGCACATCCTCATCCGAGAGGGAACGACGGCGCGAAACCTGGCAGCGCTCATCCCCCTCCTCACCCCTCTTTCCGCGCCCTTCGTGCATTTCTGCACGGATGACCGCGAGCCCGAGACCCTCCTTTCCGAAGGACACATGGACGACCTCGTCCGCAAGGCCATGGCCCACGGCGTTCCCCCGGAGGTGGCCGTCGCTTCGGCCACCATCCACACGGCGCGGGCTTACGGGCTTGTGGGGTTGGGGGCACTCGCTCCGGGGTATTACGCGGATTTCCTCGTGCTTTCCGATCTCCAATGCTTCCGCGTCGAACAGGTTTACGTGGGCGGGAAACTCGTAGCCGAAGGCGGGCGCTGTGTGGCCGAGCTCCCCCCGATGCCCCCTCCGCCGGAAGCCCCCCTGCGGGTGGACTTGGCCAAGCTCTCGTTCCGCATCCCCGCGGGCAAAGGCCTGGCCCGGGCCATCCAGGTGATCCCCAACGAAGTGGTCACCGAGGAGATCTTGGTCCGACCCAGGGTTTCGGGGAACGAAGTGGTGGCTGATCCAGAACAGGATATCCTCAAAATTGCCGTGGTGGAGCGCCATCGGGGCACAGGAAACGTGGGTCTAGGCCTTGTGCGCGGCTTCGGCCTGAAGACTGGGGCTTTAGCCTCCACCGTGGCCCACGACTCCCACCACATTGTGGTGGTGGGGACCAACGACGAGGACATGAAGGCCGCGGTGGCCGAGCTCGTGCATTTGGGTGGGGGGCAGGTCGTCGTCCGCGATGGAAGCGTTTTGGCCGCACTTCCTCTTCCCATTGCAGGCCTCATGTCGGATCGGCCCCTGGCCGAGGTCCACCACCTTTCCCAGGAACTGCGGGCGGCCGCGCGCCTGCTCGGCTCCACCCTTCCCGACCCCTTCATGGCCCTGTCGTTCCTGGCCCTCCCGGTGATCCCCAGGCTCAAGATCACGGACCGGGGCCTCGTGGACGTGGAAACGTTCCGGATCGTCCCGGTTTTTGGGGAGGAACTCCATGGGGAACCCGGGGGATAGGCTCCAAAGCCCTCTCGGAACGTGGGCCGGGGGGCGTGCGCGGGACCCTACCCTCCCCGCCGCGCCCGGGTTTTTCAGCCCCTCGGGCCCTGAGCCCGGCGGAGCGTTTCCTCCGCCAGGTCCTTCCTGCACAAAACGGATGGAGGGCGAATCCCGATGAACGGCGAATTCTTGGCGCAGGTCTTCGCCCAAAACCCGGTAGGGGCCTGGTTCGTGGCCGGTGGGGTCCTCCTCGGGGTGTTCGTGCTCCTGCGCCTCCTCCGCTACGGCACGGAGAAGTGGCTGTCGCGCCTCCAAGCCCAACGCCCGCGGCCGGGCCTCCGGGTGGCCCTGGAGTTCGGGCGGCGCACCACCCGCCTCTTCCTCTTCGCCGTAGCCCTTTTCGCCGCCTCCTTGGCCCTCGATCTACCCCCAACCGTCCGGCACGGGATCCAAACCTTCACCCTGTCCGTCTTCTTCTTCCAGCTCGCCCTATGGGGGAGCTACCTGGTGGGGGTCTGGCTCACCCGCCTGAGCGAACGGAAGCTCAAGGAGGAGGGCGATGCGGCCACGGCCACCACCCTCCACGCCCTCACCGTGATCGTCAAGTTCGCGCTGTGGACCCTCGCAGCCCTCCTCATCCTGGAGAACCTCGGGGTACACGTGGGCAGCCTCCTCGCCGGGCTGGGGATCGCCGGGATCGCCGTGGCCCTGGCGGTGCAGAACGTCCTCGGGGACCTGTTCGCCGCACTTTCCATCGTGGTGGACAAACCCTTCACCGTGGGGGACTTCATCGTGTTCGGAAACGAGCGCGGCCGCGTGGAACGGATCGGGCTCAAGACCACGCGCATCCGCAGCCTCACCGGTGAGGAGTTGGTGGTGTCCAACACCGACCTCCTCCGCCAGCAGATCCACAACTTCCGGCGCATGCAGGAACGGCGCTGCACCTTCACGTTCGGCGTGGTCTACGACACCCCCCCGGAGAAACTGGCCCGCATCCCCCACATGGTGCGGGAGATCATCGAATCGCTTGCGGACACGCGCTTTGAGCGCGCCCACTTCAAGGAGTTCGGGGCCTACGCCCTCACCTTCGAGGTGGTGTACTGGATGCTCAAGCCCGACTTCAACCTGTTCATGGATACCCAACAGGCCATCAACCTGGCCCTGGTGCGCCGGTTCCAGGAGGAGGGGATCGCCTTCGCCTTCCCCACCCAGGTGGTGTACCTCGCGCCCCCCGCAAAGGAGGTTTCCCTTGGCACTGGCAGAGAGGATTCAGAGGGCACTGGGTCGTCACCCTGATCTTTGGCGCAACCCCTCCCGGCGGGATCTCGTGGCCGAGGTCCTCCGGCGTCGGGAGGCCCTGGTGAGCCGCTCAGGGGCCCTGGCCACCTGGACCCCGCCGGAGTCCACAGGCCGCAGGCCCCAGGACACCTACATCGTGGATCGCCCGGAGATCCACGACCAAGTGGATTGGCGCTCGCCCTACTGCATTCCCATGGCTCCGGAGACGTTCCACATGGTCCTCGAGGATGCCTTGGCGGCGCTCGCGCAAAAACCGCGGCTGTACGTGGTGGAGAAGGCTTTGGGCGCCCACAGCCGCTACGCTTTAGCGGTGCGCGTGATCAGCGATCGCGCCCTCACCGCTCTTTTTGCGGACAACATGTTCCGCCCCGTTCCTCCCGATCTCCCTCGCTCGGTCTTCGGGGAAAAGCCCTTCGTTCTCTTGGCCTTGCCCTACGACAAACTCGATCCCCAAAAGTACGAGGGGCGTCTGCGCGTGGACCCGGAGAAGGGCCGCACCTCGGACATCGCGGTGGTCATGGACTTCGTGGAGCGCGTGGGGATCGTCTACGGCTCTGCATACTTGGGCTCCGTGAAAAAGCTCATGTTCACGGTCATGAACTTTTTGCTCCCTGACCAGGGGGTCCTTCCCATCCATGGGGCAGCCAATGTGGGGCCGGAGGGCGACTGCGCCCTCTTCCTTGGCCTTTCTGGAACCGGGAAAACCTCGCTCTCCACGGATCCCGAACGCGTGCTGATCGGAGACGACGAGCACGGTTGGTGCGAGGACGGGATTTTCAACTTCGAGTGGGGATGCTACGCCAAGATGATCGACATCGATCCCGCAAAAGAGCCGGACATCTATTGGGCGGTGATGCACGAGGCTGATCCCTTGGAACACGGGGCCATCGTGGAGAACGCCATGATTTACCCGGACGGAACGTTCGATTTCCATGATCGGCGGCTGACCGAGAACTCCCGGGCCTCCTATCCTCTTTCGTTCCTGCGCAACGCGGACCCCAAAGGCCTGGCTGGGCATCCCAAGGTCATGTTCTTCCTCGCTGCCGATGCCCACGGGGTCCTCCCTCCCATCGCGCGACTGGAGCCCGAACAGGCCATGTTTTGGTTCCTCATGGGCTACACCTCGCGCCTGGCAGGAACGGAGATCGGGGCGGTCGAGCCGCGCTCCACCTTCTCCCGATTCTTCGGGGCGCCCTTCATGCCCAGGCTTCCCCAGGATTACATCCGCCTTTTGGAGGAATACCTTGCCCAGTACGGAACGCGGGTGTATTTGGTGAACACGGGTTGGACGGGCGGGCCCTACGGAGTGGGCAAGAGGATCGATATCCGTTTGACCCGCCGAATGATCCGTGCAGCCCTAACCGGGGAACTCGAGCACGTGGAGTTCCGTGAGCACGAGCTTTTCCACATTTGGGTGCCCCGGGAATGTCCCGGTGTACCTCCGGAGGTCCTTTGGCCAGAGAAGACTTGGTCCAACGCCAAGGCCTATTGGGAAAGAGCAGAGAAGCTGGCCCAGGACTTCGCCCGGGAGTTCACGCGTTCCTTTGGGGGGATGGGGATCAACCCCCGGGTGGCGGCCCAATGCCCGGGCCGGGGGTAGACCAAAGATGTGGCCGGGGCCCGAGTGCGCCAGGGCGCGCGGACCCCGGCCGCGTCCTTAAATCCGCCGGACGATCTCCTCGAGGGGCTTGCGCTCCTTGGGGGCCGGCCGCTCCCGCGGATAACCGATGACGATGAGCATCATGAGCTCCTCGTTCTCTTTGGCGCCGATGATCTTCTCCACCTGCGGGTCGCGCACCCGGCCCAGCCAGCAGGCCCCTAAACCCAGGGAATGGGCGGCAAGGAGGATGTTCTGGGCGCACGCGCCGATGGCCTGGATGTCTTTGACCTCGTCATAACCCGCGTCTTTATCGCGTAGGACGGCGATGGTCACCGGCGCCGTGCGGACCATGTCCATCTGGGTCACCACCCGGCCCAACTCCTCCCGCTTTTCCTTGGACTCCACCACCACCAGTCGCCAGGGCTGGCTGTTGCGGCCGGAGGGCGCCCAGCGGGCCGCCTCCAGGATGGCCTCGAGCTTCTCCGGCTCAACCGGATCAGGACGGAAAACGCGGACGGAGCGGCGTTCTTTTATGGCGCGCAGCACCTCGTTCATATCCCCTCCTTTCGCTATCATTATAGCCGGGATGTTTGCACCCGAATTTTCTGGGCTCGGGCGCGCGCTTGTGGTCATGGGGATCGTTCTTGTCGTATTGGGCCTCGCCCTCATGGGAAAGCTTCCATTTCTTGGGCGTCTGCCCGGGGACATCCGCATCCACCGCGACGGCTTCGTGTTCTATTTCCCCCTCACTTCCATGCTCATCGTTTCCGCCATCCTCTCCCTCCTCCTCACCCTCCTTCGCCGCTAGCCCAAAGTTCAAGGATTCGGCGTAGAAGCTCGGGCGTCATGAGCTCCGTGGTGTAGGGAATGGGCTGTCCCAAAAGGCTTGCGGCCCAGAGAACCCGCTCAAAGCTCAAATCGAACGGAGAAGCCAGCGCAAGATCTCCCTCGGCCACATCCCAGTGCCCCACGACCACCAGGGGCGAAAGGCTTTGCGTCACTTTCACCGCAACGGTTTGGTGTTGACCGTGCCAGCGGAGGGCGAGGAAGTACTCGCCTGGAACGGCGTCCGGGGGCACTTCCACCCCAAAACTGCGCTCGATGAGGGCACCTGCGGGAACTGGCAGAAAAAGCTCCTCCGCGAAAACACGCCACCCTGAAGGTCCGTTTATCTCAAGCTGCAGATATGGTAGGGCCAAGGCGCTCCGCACCCGCAGATAAATGCTGAACCGATGCCCAGGGAGAACCTCGGGGGTCGAACTCCGCACGTCCAAGAGTTCCCCCACATGAACAACCGTTCGCTCACCACCCCGAGCGTGCAACGCTTGTGCCAGGCGGCTACAAAGAAATTCCACCGTAAGGATATGGAGGCCCGGCTGGGTCAGGAAGAAGCTCCTTCCATTCGCAGGAACAACGTAGGCCTCGCCCTGGTCCAGGAAAACGCGGGCTCCCGGAGGTGCGCCTTTGATTTCCACGAAACTCGCCCCATCCTCTACGCGAAGAAAAGAAAAGCACTCGGACTCCGCACACACCGTCCATATCCCAAGCGGAGCGTCGCGAAGGTCGGCTTCCCAGCGGACTCTTCCGTCCTCCTCCACCTGGCGCCAGTTCACCGGCCAAGGCTCTCCGCAAAAGAAAAGAATCGGAGCGGTTTCCACGTCGCGCGTCCAAAGCACAAGGGGCTCACGAGCGAAGAACACGGGGTGGGCCACTTCCATGGCCCACCCCGCCACGGCCACCACAACGCACAACACAAGGCTCATCGCAGAGGAAGAAGCACAGAGATCACGCACTCGATGGGCTCAGGATAGCAGATCTGGGCCCAAAGGAACTCCCCAGCCTGAGCCTGCCAAAGCTGCGGATTCAAGGGCTCGCTCTCGTACACGCCCTCGCGGATTTGGCGCAGCTCCACCGTGCGCGCACGCGGATGGGGTCCGAGTTTGCCCATGCGCACCGCGAGCACATGATCCGGCCAACCCACCACATCGGTAACCCGGAGCTTAAAATCCTTGTCGGACGGCCAGGCTCCGGTGATCTCCTCTCCGGTGTTCGCGTCGAGGAAGAGGAGCTTGGGCCGGGGGACGAGGCTTAGGGCCGCTTGGCAGGTGCCCCAGGCTGCACCTTTGCGCACAAACGCCTTGGCCAACAAGGCTTCGGGATACCGAGGCAGGCCCGGAATGAGCGGCTCATCCACGGCGAACTCCAAGGAGGGTCCGGAGAACCAGCCACGCCCGGGCACCCACCACAGGACCTCATCCGGCTCCTCCGGCTGGCTGAGCCAGAGCTTCGCTCGGCATCCCAGGGGAACGAGCAGGGCCGTAGCCGGCTTGATCTCCACGGAAAGGAGCTGGATCCGAACGGCTAACTCACAGTCCGCCGCCTCGAACACGACCGTGGTGCACTCTGCAGGAACCTCCACGCTTTGATCGCCCCATTTCATCACGAAAAGAAGCCTTTGGCCCTCGCGATCCACCTTGAAAGCGCCCGAAAAATCCCAAGTGAAAGCGCCGCTGGTGGGAGCGTCTTCCACGAGGCTCAACAAGAGCTCCGTAGATCCCAAGCGAACTTTAAGGCCTTGGGGAAGAGGATCAGGGTCGCAAGTGCGGTCAGCAGGCGGGTAAACGATGCGCACGCGATGCTCACCGGCTCCTAGACCCGCAGCTGGCTTCCATTCCTCCCCTTCCTTCACCTCCAGGAAAACTTGACATCGCCCCTCCCGAGGCTCGACTTTGGCCACCGCGCTCAGGCCGCAGGCAACGTCCGTGGCCACCACAAGAAGTTCCCCAACCTGCGTCACTTCGATGGGGATAACCCCAGCTTTCGGGGTGTCGCAGGAACGAACCACCTGCAAAGGCGGGCTTTTGAGAACAGGCCCATCCCGCTTGAGCTCCACAACCCACCGCTGTCCTGTGGTCGCATTGAAAAGCACAACCTTTTCCTCTTTTCCGCCCCCGCCTTCCAACACGATCTGGAAGGTCTCCAACAAGCGAGGCCTGGGCTCAAACCGCAGCTCCACTGCCCAGAGGCTTACGCTCCCAAGGAGTAACAGCAGTAGACACGCCGCCGTTCGCCTCATAACCCCCTCCTCTTACAAGAGTTTAACCGGCAAGCCCGCGACGTTTAGGTTACGCCAATTACATTGCAGGGCGGGTAAAATGCTGAAAAGGAGGGCCAACAATGGAGGAAAGGGTTCGGGAACTCCTGCGTCGCAGCGCGGCCGATTACACGGAAGTGCGGTGGGAGGAGGTTTTCCGCTCGCGGGTGGTGTTCCAGCGGGAGCAGCTTCTGGCCCTGGAGGCCACGGAGGAGCGGGGCGGCATCGTCCGCGCCCTCGTGGACGGCGCCTGGGGCCTCGCCGTCTTCACCGACCCCGAGGAGCTCCCCAAGAAGATCGAGGAAGCCACGCATCTTGCGCGCACCGCCGCCCGCCACGTCCGCGATAAAGTGGCCCTGGCCGAGGTAAACCCCGTGGAGGACCGCTACCAGGGTCCCATGGCCCGGGACATCCGCGGCGTCCCCTTGGAGGAGAAACGCAAGCTCGCGGAGACCTACAACAAGATCATCCTGGGCTTTCACCCCGCCATCGTCTCCAGTTCCGTGCGCTATGCGGACAGCCTCCGCCGCGTGATCTGCGCCAACTCCGAGGGCACCTACATCGAGCAGGAAGTGCCTGATGTGACCCTCATGCTCGCCGCGGTGGCCCGCAAAAACGGGGATGTCCAGCAGGGCTTTGAGTCCTTAGGGTTCGCCGGGGGTTTTGAGAAGGCCCTGGGCCACGAGGAGAAGGCCCAGGCCGCGGCAAAAAGGGCTGTGGACCTCCTTTCCGCCAAGCCCGTGCGGGGTGGCCGGTACACGGTGGTCCTCGACCAGGACCTCGCCGGCGTCTTCATCCACGAGGCCTTCGGCCACATCTGTGAAGCCGACTTCCTCCTTCGCAACGAGCCCATGCGCAAGGTCATGGAGCTCGGCAAACGCTTCGGGGTGGAAACCCTGAACGTGGTGGACGACGGGTTCATCCCCGGGGCGCGTGGGAACTGCCCCTACGACGACGAGGGCGTCCCCCGCACGCGCGTGTACCTCATCAAGGAAGGAGTGCTCACGGGCCTTATGCATTCCCGGGCCACCGCGAAAAAACTGGGGAGCAAGCCCACCGGAAACGCCCGCGCCGTGTCCTGGGAGCACGAGCCCATCGTGCGCATGCGCAACACCTTCATCGAGCCTGGCCCCTACACATTTGAGGAGATGCTCGACGGCATCGATTACGGGATCTACGCGTGCGGCGCCTTCGGAGGACAAACGGAGTTCGAACAGTTCACGTTCTCCGCGGCCTATGGCTACGAAATCGTGAAAGGGAAGCTTGGGGAGATGGTGCGGGATGTGGTGCTCACCGGCAACGTCTTTCAAACGCTGCGCCACATCGAGATGATCGGGCGGGATTTCCAGCTTAAGGGGAGCGCCGGCGGCTGCGGCAAAGGCGGGCAATGGCCCCTTCCCATCACCACGGGCGCGCCACATGTGCGCATCCGCGATGTTGTCGTAGGAGGGCGGTGATGGACATTCTGGAGTTGGCGAAGGAAAAGGCGGAGGAGGCGGAGCTCTACGAGGCCCACACAGAAGCCCTGGGCGTGGTGTTCCACGGAGGCGAGGTGGAGAAGGTCGGTTCCGAGGCGATCCTGGGTCGGGCCCTGCGGGTGATCGCGGGAGGGAAGCTGGGATTCGCGTCCACCGCGGGCGGGGAGCCCAAGGCCCTGGTGGAGGCGGCGCTCGCGGCCGCCCAACACGGGGATCCCGCGCCCTTCAAATTCCCACCCCTGCGCGACGGCACACAAGTGGAGGCCTTCGATCCCGCCGCGCCCAGGATCTCCCCCGAGGAGCTCCTCCAGTGGGGTGAGGAGGCAGTGCGCACGATCAAGGCCGAATTTCCCGAGCTCGTGGTGAACGTCTATCTTTCGCGGGCCACCACCAAGGTCGTGATCCGCAACACCGCGGGCGGGGAGCGCCGCGAGAGGCGCACCGCGCTTTCCCTCACCGTGGGAGCCGAGCGCGTGCAAGAGGACGATATTTGGCTTATCTACGAAAGCCAAACCGTGCGGCGCTTGACCGATCTGGATCGGGAAGAGTTGGTGGAGAAGCTTCTCCAGAAGCTTCGGTGGGGGGCGGAGGTGGCCCCGCCGCCCACGGGAAAACCGCCCGTCCTCTTCCTCCCCAGCGCGGTCCCCGTGCTCCTCCTCCCCCTTACCCATGGCTTCTCCGGCCTCTCCGTGTTTTTGGGCACAAGCCCCCTCAAGGGGAGGCAGGGGGAACAGGCCTTCGCCAAGTCCTTCACCCTCGTGGACGATGGGCTCATCCCCTTTGGTCCGCGGGCCCGCTCTTTCGACGACGAGGGGCTTCCGGTGGGCCGCCTCCCGCTGGTGGAGGAAGGGGTGGTGCGCAACTTCTTCTACGATCTTCGGGCCGCGGCGTTGAGCGGGGTGGAGCCCACGGGGAACGGCCTCAAGGGTGGGCCCTTTGGGGACGGGGGTTTCCGGGCCCCTCCGGGGCCGGCGCCCAGGCACCTCGTCGTGCGGCCCGGCGAAGGATCCCTTACGGAGCTCATCCGCGAGATGAAAGAAGGGCTCATCGTGAGCGATGTGATCGGCCTCGGCCAGGGCAACATCCAATCCGGGGCGTTCTCCAACAACGTGTCCGTGGGGTTCGTGGTGCGGGACGGTCGGGTCGTGGGCCGGGTGAAGAACACCATGATCTTCGGGAACGCCTACGAGGTCCTGAAGGACGGGCTGATCCAGGTGGGTGGGGAGCCCGAGTGGGTAGCAGGGAGCCTTTTTGCGCCGCCGCTCCTGGTGCAAGGGGTGTCCGTGGTCGGCCGCTGAGCTTTTTCTGGGCGGGAAAAAGCGGGGCCATGCGCCCCGCTTTTCTTTGCCCTGCACGCCCAAGGGATAGGCGCGAATTCAAGCCTTCTTACCGCTTCGTTCGCGGGAGCGCTGCCGGAGGGGGGAGTTCGAGGGGGGCCCTTGACTTTGTAACAGTGTGATGTTATGGTGCCCGCGGAGGTGAACCCCCTTGATCAGCCCAAGCGCGTGGATCGTATGTGGAGCGTGGCCGGCGGAGGTCCTGGCCAAGGTGCTGGACCCTCCCTTCGGGCGGGACGGGCACCCCCC
>JAUQPF010000008.1 GCA_030550535.1 Candidatus Bipolaricaulota bacterium | reverse complement strand
GGGGATGGCCGCGGTGCTTTTGGGCATAGGGGCACTCCTTGGGGGGTGCGCGTGGCTTGTGCCGCCGGCTCCTCCGCCCACGTCGCCCGCGACCGCACCCCAAAACCTCGCTGCTTCCTTCGGAACCTTCCAGGACAGGATTACCCTCACCTGGAACCCTGTGGAGGGCGCGGAGATCTACGAGGTGAAGCGGGAACCGCCGTTCACCGGCCCGGGAGGGGCGACCCGGACCACCTCAAGCCCGTCCTTCACGGACGTAGTGGGCGTGGACAACCAGGGCAAGTGGTTCCGGTACCGGGTGCGGGCGCGCAACGCCGCGGGCTACGGCCCCTGGTCGGAGCCCGTGCGGGGCTACGCCGGCTACCCACCTGCGCCGGAAAACGTGAGGGCGAGCCAAGGGGATCCCGATAAGATCACGATCACCTGGGATCCCGTGCCCGGCGCGGACTTTTACCACGTCTTCCGCGACCGAGTCCCGGACGGGACTTATCCCGTCCAGGTTGCCCAGTATGTCACAGAGACCCGCGTGGAGGATGTGAACGTGAGTCCCGCGACGTGGTACTGGTATAAAGTTCAGGCTTGCAAAGACAGCGTCGGCTGCGGCGTCTTTTCGGAAGCTGCTGGGGGCTACCGCGGCTCTTACCCCATTCCTTTCGGAAACGAGGATGAGGGCGGATCTTGAGGAGCAGGCGCGGGTCTGGGAGCGCATGTTCTTCCAGACCCCGCAGGACCGCTCCCTCGTGGAGCGGGACTGGTCGTGGCTTGTGGAGCGGCTGCGACGAGAAGGGGTTCGGACCGTGCTCGACGTGGGCTTTGGCCCGGGCCATTGGAGCGTGGCCCTGGCCCGCGCCGGCTTCCGCGTCACCGCCGTCGACATTTCCTCCGTGGCCGCGGCGCGCCTCCGGGCCTGGGCCGAGGAGGAGGGGCTTCCCATTGAGGTCCACGTGTGCCCGGCCCAGGAGCTGCCCACGGATTGGGCCTTCGACGCGGTGATCGCCAACTCCGTCTTGGACCACATGTTCAAGGAGGAGGCCGAGGAGGCCATGCGCCGGATCCGCGCGGTCTTGAATCCCGGCGGCCTCCTCCTTTTGGGCATGGACGGCCCGCCCGACGCGGAGGACGAGGCCTGGCCCCATCACGTTTTCCCTGATGGAACGTGGCAGTTCCTCGGCGGCCGTAAGGATCGCATGCTCTGGCGTTTCTGGACGGAGGAGGAAATCGTGGGACTCCTTACGGGCTTCCGTATCGAGGGGCGGGAGGTCCTGCCCAACGGCCGCCGGCGTTTTTGGGCCCGCAAAATCCGAGGGTGAACATGGGAACGCGCGAGGAGTTCGCACGTTGGCTACGGCACGCCCGCCACGCCTTGGAGTCGGCCAAGCGGGACCGGGCCGCGGGCGACCACCCCTGGGCTTGCTTCAAGGCCGAACAGGCTGGCCAACTCGCCCTGAAGGCTCTCCTTCGTGGGTTGGGATACCCTGCCTTTGGCCACGCCACCGGACGCCTTGTGGAGGCCCTTCGCCGTGCGGGCCTTGTCGTCCCCCCGGAGATCGAGGAGGCCGCCCGGGCCCTAGAGCGCCATTACATCCCTCCGCGCTACCCCGATGTCTTCCCGGAGGGCACGCCTGCGGATTTCTACACCCCCGAGGACTCAGAGCGCGCCCTTCAGCATGCGGAGAGGATCCTCGCGTTCGTGACGGAGGTGGGGAAGCGTGAGCTCGGTGCGGGCGCTTAGGGAAAAGGAGCGGGCGGCGCGCGTGGCCCAGGCCCGGGCGTTCGCCGAGGCCGTGGCCCAGGCCCTGGGCCCGCTCACGGCCTGGGTCTACGGCTCCGTGGCCCGCGGGGACTTCCACTTCGCCTCGGATATCGACGTCCTTGTGGTGGCCCCGGACCTTCCCCCGAACCCCCTCCGCCGCCTGGAGCTCCTCTACCGGTTCGCGACGCCCGGGATCGAACCCAAGGCCTATACCTCCGAGGAGTTTCGGAAGCTCCTAGCCGCGGGGGATCCCCAACTTTTGGCCATGCTCTCCTTCCGGGTCGTCCTGCGGGACGACCTTGGGCTTGAGCCCCTCCTGGCCCAAGCTGAAAGGGAGGGTACAGCTTAGAAAAACGCGCGCAGGGCTTGGACGAGGCGACGAACGCGCTCGGGGTCCACGGGGTTCTCCACGATCCCCTCGTACTTTAACCAGCTTCCCACGATGAACCCGTCGGCCTCCCGATAGAGGCCCACGTTCTCCGGGGTAACCCCGCTTCCCACAAGGACCGGAAGGGCGCTGGCCGCCTTAGCGCGGACCACATCCCCGGGCTCCGCCGGGGCGCCCGTGGCCCGGCCCGTGACGATGAGGGCATCCGCCCCGTTTCGGGCCGCATCCCGCGCGGCGTCCTCAAGATCCCCAAAATGATAGGCGTGCTTCACATGAACATCCGCGAGGATCGCCACCCGCGCGCCCAGGGCCTTGCGCAAAGAAAGGACCTCTCGAGCGCAGCCCTCGATCAGGCCCTGGTCCGTGAGGGCTACGCCCGAGAAAACGTTCACCCGGATGAAGGCAGCGCCGGAAGCATGGGCGATGCTCAGGGCCCCCACCCCATCGGAACGGAGTACATTCACCCCGATGGGGATCCGCGCGGCCCGCACGAGCTCCCGCGCGATCACCGCCATCTGGGCCACGGTGGCCTTGCCCGCGTCCTTGGCAAAAGGCCGGTCCCCGAAGTTCTCCACGATCGCGGCGTCCGCGCCCCCTTCCTCCAGGGCCCGTAGATCGCGGAGGGCCCGGGCCAGGATCTCTTCAAAGGGCTCGCCCCCGTGCGCGGGCGAGCCGGGAAGCGGAGGAAGATGAATCACCCCGATGAGCGGCTTCTTCTCCGGGAAAAGCGCGCGCCACATGCCCGCCATTTTACGCGCCAAGGCCCGCCAGAATCGGCGCCACTTCCCGCTGCGCCTCTGGGGGAAGCCTCTCCGCCAAGGAAGGAAGGCGCGTGGGCGGAAGGTCGGCCGCGGCCAGGGCGCCCAAGAGGTTGCCCAACGCCGCCTGGGCCAAGAGGCTCCCGCCACGAAGACGCGCGGCGATCACCCCGGCATCGAAGGCGTCGCCGGCACCCACAGGATCCCGGGCCTCCACGGGGATCGCGGGGACGTGAACCCGCGCCTTGCCGTCCCCGGCCAGGCAGCCCTCCACCCCTCGCTTCAGAAAAACGATACGCCCGAAGCGAAGAAGCTCCGCGAGGGCCTGCTCCGGGTCCGCCGTGCCCGTGAGGGCCTGAGCCTCCTCCCAATTGGGGAGGAAAACGTCCACAGGTGCAAGGGCGCGCAGGTGCTCCCCGTGGCCGTGCACGGCCACCATCCCCGGATCCAGGCTCACGGGGAGGCCCAGACGCCGGGCTTGGGCGAGGGCCTCCTCGACCGCGGCCCGCGAGCCCTCCTCTAGAAGGGCGTAGCCAGAGATATGGAGCCATTGTGCGCCCCGGAGCCACCCCTCCGGAAGGGGAGGGGAGAGAAGAGCGTTCACACCGCGGCGGGTGAGGAGGGTGCGCTCGCCCCCCTCGTCCACGAGGGCGCAGCAGAGCCCTGTGGGCCCAGGGTGAACCCGGAGGAACGCAGTGGCAAGGCCTTCCTTTTTCAGCTCCTCCTGGGCCAGGCGTCCCAAAGGATCGTCTCCTACAGCGGCGAAAAGGCGGGCCTCAAAGCCCAGGCGGGAAAGCCAGCGGGCGGTGTTTGTGGCGGAGCCCCCAAGGCGCAGCTTGGCCTCCCCGCTTAGAACCTCCCCGCCCCGCCGAGGGAGGTACGGAACGCGAAGAACAAGATCCCAATTGAGGTCGCCCAAAACGGCCACGCAGGGCTTCGCCATGGCACCTCAGGCTTCCTCGAGCTCGGTGGGCACATACTCCAAAACGAGCACGGCCCCAAGCTCGGGCACGAACTGAAAGCCGTTCCGGGTGAGGAAAGAGAAGATCCAGGGCGCGGCCACCATGGCCGCGAGGATCCGTTGTTTGCGCTCCCAAGCCCAGGCCTGCGCCCAAGAAAGGAGGTCCGGCAAAGCCTCCTCTTCCCCGTCCAAAAAGACGAGGACCGCGATCTCCTTGGGCGTGTAGGGATCGGAGGAAAGAAGAAGGAGCCCCTCCACAGGGCTTCCCCGAGCGAGCACCCCGCCCGCTTCCCAAAGCGCGCGGAGGAGCTCGGGGGTGAGGGTGCGGAACCGCCAGCCCAGGCCCACGAGCCCTCTTGCTTCCCTTAGGGCCGCGGAGGCGCGCAGGAACTCCCAGGCCTCCTCGGGATCGGGCCGGCGCAGGGCGGCCACGCGGCTTGGCTTTTGCACGTCCGCCTCAAGGTAGAAAAAGCGGGCGGCCTCCCGGAACCCCAGCTCCCGGGCGATGTGGAGGCTTGCGGCGTTCTCCTCCACCGTGGCCAGGCGGATCGTGCGCGGCTTTTTAGAGAGCGCGTGCTCCAGCTGGGCCTGAGCCAGGGCTTTGGCAATCCCCTTCCCCTGGTGATCCGGATGGACCCGCAGGCCCTCAAGCCAAAGCTCGCCGGGAGCAAGCTCCGTGGTCTTGGCGAAGCCCACGACTTTGCCCGAAAGCTCGGCCACGAGGAGCCCGCGCTCCCGGAGCCAGGCGTCCAGGACTTGAGGCACGTAGTCCTCACCCTCCCAGATGCGCTGGGATATGGCAAGGATTTGAGCTTTGTCGTTTTCGTAAGCCTCACGCACGGCGATGGCAGGGTTCATCCCCGCGATTTTAGGGGCCCAGGGTTGCGGGGGATGGGCTTGGCTGTTATAAT
>JAUQPF010000041.1 GCA_030550535.1 Candidatus Bipolaricaulota bacterium | reverse complement strand
CCGAATTCAAGGATTCCACAAAACCGCGAGCGGCCCAAAGCTTTAGGCCTTCCCACGACACCCTTCCCTTTTTTCCGTCCACCACCTCCCTTGCCTTGGGGTTTCGTGCGCCATTATAGGAAGACAGCCGTCCCCTGTCAATACCCTCCCCGTCCCCACACGTTTTCCCCGCCTCCCTGAGGCCAGCGCTGAGAGCGGCCTTCCGTTTCCTGAAATTTTCGCGGTCACGGCCGTCCCCTCCGCGTGCTAAGCGCGGCCCAAAAGGCGTTCATACTCATCGTGGGACCCAATCCAGAACCAAACGAGGACATCACCGTGTTCCACGGCCAGGGCGCGGTACCTCCGTCCAATGCGCACGGACCAAAAGCGGCCCACTTTCTTAAGATGCAAAGAAGGGTGGTTCGGATCGGTCTTCAAGAGCTCGAAACACTTCCGAGCCTGGGCTTGGGCCCCCTTGGGAAGGGTTTCAAAACAGCGCCAGAAACGCGGGGTGGCTTTATGCTTCAAAGATCCGCGCAGCGGCCCTCGCGAAGGTCCCGCAGGGCTTCCTCCGCAAGGGAATCGAGTTTCCCACCGCGGGCGTCCTCAGCGAACTCCTCGTCCCAAAGCGCGGCGTCGAACTCCAAAAACCAGGAACGGAAACGAGCAAGGTCCTCCTTGGGGAGCCGCTTCACCGCTTCTTTGAGCTCCTCAACGCCCATTGCTTTTTCATTATACGCAGCTCGAACGATTCTTGGCCCGCCTAGGACGCAAGCCGGGCTTCCAGGGCAGCCAGCCGCTCCCGGATCTCCAAAAGCGTGCGCACCTCGTGCTTGAGTCCCTCGTAGCACTCCTCCAGGGCCCGATGCCGGGCGTTCGTCTCCCGTTCCACGGTCTGAAGGCGCGCCCCAAGCTCCCGCTCCAAGGCGTTTAGCCGCACCCGCACCTCCCGCTCCAGCGTCCGCACATCCCCCGCGAGGAGCTGGATCTCCGCCCGCAACGCCTTGACCTCCGCAACCACCGCTTCCAGGGAAACCTCTCGCATCTCCACATCCTGCATGGCCTCCTCACCCCCTGTGACATGAGCAAATATCCCCGCCGCCCCTCGTCCTGCCAACCATGGATTTCGGCGGGCAGGCTGACCCTCGGGCGAGCGCATGGCCCTGGTTAGGACTGGGCTAGGACCGCCCGAGCGTTTAAGTCGAGGGAATGACCTCAGGGCGAGCGAACCTGAAGGAGGTACTGGGTGCGGCCGGTGAGGCCCGCGGAGTCCACGACCACCAAGGTCACGAGGTAAAGCCCGGGCTCAGGGAAGGCCCAGCTCACCCGCACGCCCTCCGCATCGGCCTCGCCGTCGTCGTTGAAGTCCCAAAGGTACTCCACGATCTCCGCCCCGAAGGCCTGGGAAGGGGTGGCGTCGAAGAGGACGGGCTCGCCAGCCTTGGGAACGAGGGGGGTCCAGGTGAACTCCGCGAGCGGCGGCTGGATCACCACCACCGGCTTGGGCCGCTCCCGCACCCCGAAGGCAACCTCCTTCTTCTCGCCGGGCCCAAGCGCAAGCTCCAAGACGGCCGGAGTGGTAGGTTCATGCCGAGCGGGCAAGCTCTCAAGCACGAGCTCCACCCGGTAGTGTCCCGGCCGGAGCTCCGGCCAGAGGAACCGCCCCGTGGGATCGGTGAGCACCTCCAGGGTTGGGCCCTCCGCCGGGCCGATGCGCACGTAGACCCGGGGGAGGCCGGGCTCCCCGAGGGCCGGGACTCCGTCCCCGTCCAGGTCCAAAAACACGATCCCGGAGAGCGAGGCCAGGGGAAGAAGAGGCACGGAAACCCGGGTCTCCCGGCCCAAGGCCAGGGCGACGGGGAGCTCCTCATCCGGGAGGGCGTAGCCCAAGGGAACCCGAACCACCCGCAGAACGTAGGAGCCCGGCGGTTGGCCTGGGAAGCGGAACTCCCCATCCTCCCCGGAGGAGACCTGGAGGTCCCCAAGGCCAAGGATCACCCCCGGCACACCGGGCTCGGTGGGATCGCGCTCTCCGTTCCCGTTGAGGTCGGAAAAGACGTGGCCGGAAAGGAGCCCGTGGACGGGGAGGAAGGGCGGAGCCCAGGTGAAGCGGTAGGCGAACTCCAGGAAAGCCGCAAAGCGCGAGGGCTCCCCGGCCTCGCGCCAGCGGGCTTCGGCCCCAAGCTTCAGGGTCAGGACCGGCGCGGGTTCCACAGTCGCCTCGGCCCGGGCGGTCCCGCCCTCCCGGCCGTAGGACCAAGAAACCCGGAATCGCTCATCCCAAGAGAAGGAGAAAGAAGCTTCGCCCTGGCGACGCTCCTCCCCCGGCGCGGAGAAGAGGACCTGCTGGAACTCCCCGCGGAACACGACCCTTTCCGAGGGACGAAGCTCCAGCCACTCCCGGAACTCCCCGCGCCACCAGCCCCGCGCGGCCACAAGGTCCTGAAGCCGGGTGGAGGCCACCTGAACCCCCACGGTGAAGCCCTGGTGGGAAAAGGAGGCCAGGCCCTCGGCCCGGGCCACCCGCTCGTCCAGGGCCGGCGGGAAGGAGAGGTCCGCGGTGCGCCGAAGGGAAAGGGCGAAGCCCAGGCGCAGAGGCCAACTTTGGGGGAAGAGGTCCCAGCCGGCTTGAACCCCATGCCAGGCGCGGGTGGTGGGGGAAAGGCCGCGGAGGTTGTCGCGCTGCCACTCCCAAAGGAAGCGGAACCCGGCCTCCGCAGCGCCCAAGCGGCCGGAGAGGGAAAGGCCGGCTCGGTCCTGAACAAGCGCGGGGAAGCGCGGATCCAGGGCGAAACCCCGGACCTCCAGGAAAAAGAGCTCGGGGATCTCCCAGGTCAGGCGCAGTTCCCCGGCGAAGCGGGTGAGGCCTTGGACCTGGGCGGCCCCGCCCACAGCCCCGAAGCGCAGGCTCTCCAGGGCGGAAAGGCCTAGGCCCACGGTGCCCGCTCGGACGTGGGCGGCACCGCGCTCCTCCCGGTACGCGCCCCCCGCCTCCCAAGGGCTCGCCCGCAAGAGGAAATAGGCGCCGGCCCGCACGCTCTCCCCCTCCCCACCCGAGCCGAACGCAGCCACATGCCCGTCCCCGGCAAGGCGCGCGCTCAGTCCCCAAAAGCCCAGGGGCGCAAGGAGGGCGGGGAAGGAAAAGCCCACCCGGCCGGCCTCCACCTCCCAGCGGTCCGTGACGTACACGGCCTGGAGGTCCAGGAGCTGAAGGGGCCGGGGGGCCCAAGGGCCGGCCCAACGGCCGGAAAGCTCCAACGCCCCGTCCAGCACCGCTCCCCGGCCGGAAAAGCCGAGGAAGGAGGTCCCGCGCTCCCCAAGGAAGTCGTAGGCAAAGCGGCCGAACCCCACCATGGCGAGCTCCGCGTGGATCCTTTGGGGGACGCGCGCGGGCCCGGGCGGGAGGACCTCCACGTACCAGGCCGTGCGGACCGCAAGCTCGGGGGAAAGACCCGAGCGGGCCTGGGCCAGGACCACCTCCCGGCCCACAGGGGCTTCGGAGGGGATGCGCAGGGTCACGCGGGCCTCGCCGGCCTCGCCGGGAGCAAGAAGGAGCTCGGCCGGCCGCACCTCCACGGGCCAGCCGGAGGCCGTGCGCACCGTGATCGCCACGCGATCCACGGCGTTTCCGCGGTTCACAACGCGCACGGAAAAAGCGAGGCTTTCGCCGGGCTCGCCGCCCTCGGCCGGGGGAGGAAAGAGGGAAAGGGCGGCCACGGCCTCCACCTCGATGGGGGCTTCGGCCACCGCCTCCTCCCCGTCCCAGCGTATGCGCAGCCGCACCGTGTGCGCCCCGCTTTTCGCCCCGCGGGGAACGTAGAGAACAAGGAAGAGGTAGTCCTCTTCACCCGGTCCGAGGAGCAAGGCCTCGGGCAGGCCCAGGGCCTCCCACCCCTCGGGGAGCTCCGCGTGGATTCGGAGGGTGAGGAGCTCGGGCGTGTGGTTCGTGATCCGCCAGACCTGGGTGACGAAGTCGCCCGGCCGGACCACAGCCGGCGGGGAAAGGCGCCGCACCTCCATGCTGGAGCCAAGGGCGAAAAAGCCCAGGAGTGCCACGGTCCAAAAGAGGCGCATCGGCCCGATTGTGGGGGCCAAGCGGGCAGAACTTTAAGGAGCCGGGTTACCCTTGGGGCGGACTTTTGGCCCGCGCGGCCCGAAGGAGGGCCTCCAGGGCCGCAAGATCCCCTTCGTCCACGACCCCGTCGTTGTTGAAGTCAAAAGCGCGGAAGTTGGCGCGCACCACGGGGTGGGCGAGGTTCCGCGCGAACACGTCGAGGTCCACCTCGTCGAAGACGCCGTCGCCGTTGAGGTCCTCGTAGAACCCGTCTCCGTCCAGGTCCTGGGGGACTCCCCAGCCCTCCCCCAAGGGGAGGAGGTTGAGGGGGCGGACCACCAGGCGCAGGGTGAGCCCCAGGAGGGCCTCGCCGCCGTAGTCCACGGTGGCGAGAACCTGGTAGACGCCGGGCTCGGGCCGGAAAGCTGTGTCCACGCGGATCCAACGCGCCGCCCCGGGCAGGCAGGGCACGGGGCTTGCGGCGACCTCGGCCACTGTCCGCCCCTGCACATCGATCACCCGCAGCGAGGCCCGCACCTCCCTGAGGTTCCGGGTGCCGGCATTGGCGAACTTCACCCAGGCCCAGAGGGGGTTGAGGCCGCGCACCTCCAGGCCCCGCAGTTCCCCCCGCACCTCCGCAGGCTCCACGGTGACGTAGATCTTGATGCCGATCCGGCGGGTCACGGTGACGAGCACCCCTTGGTAGGGCACGAGCCGGGGCTCGCCCTGCACGAACACGATGGTCCAATACGTGCCGGGCGGTATATCTGCGGGCACCTGGACGGTCCCTTGGATCTCCCGCACCTCGCCGGGGGCGAGGACGAAGGAGGTGGGGGCCACCCGGGTCCAGGCCGCCGCGGACCGCGAAACCGTCCCGGGCTCGTAGAACCGATTCTCCCCGAACTCGTCGCGGTCCCAGTCGCCAAGGTAGAGGACGATCTGTTCCGGCTGGGCGAGCTCGTTGCGCACGAGGAAGGAAAAGGCGAGGACCGCACCCGGGCGGGCCTGGAGATCCACCTCCAGGAGGTTCACCTCGAAGGCCACCCCCCCAAAGGCCCAAAGGAAAAAGACGCTCAGCAAGACCCGCTTCATGGCGAGCTAAGGATCGTAAGGGGCGTGCAAGCCTGCAAGGACTAGGGGCTTATCAGGGTGTAGCGGAAGTCCAGGGCGTAGGTGCCGGGCCAGGTGGCCTCGTAGTCCACAATGAGGCGGAAGCTCAGGCTGAGTTTAGCTGTGCCGGCGGTGCCCTGGGCCACGGTCCGCTCCGCGGTGGCCAACGGCACGAACGTCGTCTCCACCCAGCTCACTGGCCCGCTCACATGCTCCACGCGCCAAAGGAGGTGCCCGCAGGGCTTCTTGGGGTCAGGGAGGTCGCCGCTATAGCGCCAGGTGGGGGTGAGGGCGGCCACGGAGAGCGCCCAAGTGGTGGAGCTCGTCACGCGCACCACCTGAGCTTCAAGGAGGTCACGGTACCCCCGGTCGTAGTCGGCCAGGGTGAGGGTGCCGAGATCCACCGTTCCGGGTTCGATCTCCAGGGCGAGGCCGGTGCGGTAGTGGACGCGCACCGCCACCCAATCCAGGCGGACTTCCCGGCCCCGCGGAGCCACCGCTTCCAGGCGCACCATGAACAGCTGGGGTTGGAAATTCCCGGGTTGCCAGGTCCGGCCCCAAAGATCCGTAGGCCCACCCAGGATGAACGTTTGCTCGTAGCCCGCCAAGGGTCCGGCAGTGTACGCGCTGGTCCAGGACCGCCCTCCATCCCCGGAGAGCTGAACCCTAAGGTAAGCGTAAAAGGGCACGCCAGCGGGCCAGCGCCAGGCGTCCAGGCGCACCTCGATCCCCAAAATCTCCGCCTCCGCGGGGATGGAGAAGCGGTACCCGTAGTACACGTGGGTGTCCCCGATCTCCCCGCGGGCAAAGAGGTTGTCGTCGTAGTACGCGTAGGTGGGGTTCCGAAAAGCCCCGAAATCCAGGGAGGGGTTGAGCCAACCGGTGTTCTGGGCCCAAAGGGGAAGGGCTACAAAGGCCAAAAATCCCAGGACACCGCGTTTCAGGCGCATGACCAAAGTTTAAGGGCAGCCCGGCTCCGCTGGGGAACCGGGCTGCCCGTCCAATGCTGCGTCACGGCGCGGTGAGGGTGTAGGTGAAGCCGAGCGAGTAATCGCCGGCCACGTCGTTGTCCCAGCTCACCAGGACCCGGAAGTCCATGGTGTGCTGGAAGTTCCCGCCGGGCTGACCCTGGGCAAGGGTGAACCCGCCCGTGGTAAGGCCGGTGAGGGTGCTGAGGAGGTAGGTGATGCGCTCCGGCCGGTTCACGGAGGCCACGCGCAGAAGGAGGTCGCTGGCGGGTTTAGCCCACGGGCCCGTCCAGGTGGCGCTGTTCGCGGCCACGGAGAGGGTCCAGGGCCGGTTGCTCCACACGTACACGATCTGCGCGCCCACCGCGTCCTTGTATCCCGTGTCGTAGTCCTCCAGGGTCAGGGTGCCGAAGTTGATGGTGGAGACACTGAGCTCCAGCCGAATCAGGGTCGGCACCGTGAACACCGCGGTCGATCCTGCCTGCACGCTCGTCTGAGCCATCCCGCTCACCACGCCCATAACGCCAGCCACCAAAACCGCCAAAACCTTCAAGCTCTTCATCTGAGCACCTCCAAGAGAAGTTTGGTTTACCGGGCCTCCTGCCCGGAAGTTTTTGCGCTTCTCTTGGGGTGCTTCGGCAGCCCAGCCGTCCCTGAGGGACCTGTGGCTTTGCGCCCCCGCCTTGCGACGGGTTTGCCTTTATCGGTCACCCCACGAATCCTATTTTACGACCAGCTCCCACCTCCCTTCCGTGTGGGGCCCCAAAGCTAGGGACCCACCATCTTGAGCACGAGGGCTGCGCCCCTCAGGATCTCCCCAAAAAGGGTGAGGCGCAGGAGCAGCTCGTGCTTTCCCGGCCGGCCCGAGAGGAGGAGAACTTCTTCCGTTCCCACCACTACCTCCGGGCCGCCCAAAACCTCCACCGCGAGCGCGGCGCCCTCCTCCGAAAGGAGCTGCGCCGTCACCGCCCAGGGCACGTTGCTCTTGACCTCCACGGGGAGGAGGAGCAAGCCCCGCGCCAGGTCCTCCGGGCCGAGCTCCACCACCACCTCCTTTCCGGAGAGGTGACGCTCGGGAAGGGTCAGGACGGTTAGGGCGGGGATGGAAAGGGACACGGTGGCGGTGCGGGATACACTCGTGCCCAAGCCGCACAGGCCCAGAGTACCCATCAGCAGAACCAGCAATCCGAACCTGGCCATTCTTCGGCAGCCCAGCCGTCCCTGAGGGACCTGTGGCTTTGCGCCCCCGCCTTGCGACGGGTTTGCCCTTATCGGAAGGCCAGGAAGGTCTTCCGACGCTCGGCTGCTTCCTCACCCCCTTTGCCGGGCCTTCCCGGGCACGTCCATTATAAGCCACTATAAACGGGTGTCAACCACGTGAAAGTGGTGGAAATCACCGACAACCCACGGCCAGGCGCACGGCCCGGGCCAAGGCCAACGCGTTGTAGAACGGCCAGGCCCGGAAAACCGCGGGATCCTCCCCCTGCCGCAAGGCCTCCCCAAGGAGGGCGCAGAAAAGGCCTTCTTCCCCAGCCCGCTTGGCCCAGTGCTCCGCGTAGTCCACGTAGTTCTGGAGGAAATGGGGGGCGAGCGCAAGCGCCCTTTGGAACTCCCGTTGGGCTCGGGAGAAGTCCCCGCCCAAAAACCCCGGGGTCTGGGCCAGGAAGTTCGCGAGGGCCCGGCGCGGCCCCGCCCCCCAATAGGTCTCCTCCAGCTCCACGCACCGCTCGAACGCCGCAAGGACGTCCCGCGTCCCCCCGGTCAGCGCTGCCCAGAAGTTAAAGCCCAGCCAGCGGCCCAGGTTGTTCCCGTACCAAAAGAGGGCCTCTACGTCCGCGCTTTTGCGCAGGGCCGCCCGTAGGCCTTCCCGCTCCTCTGCAGCCCGAAAAGCAGGATCCAGACGAAGCGCCTCAAGGGCATAGTCCTTGCCCTTCGCGTAAGCCCTCTCCTGCTCCCCTCGGTCGGCGAGATACCCCTCGGCAAGCTCGAACCAGGCCCGGGCCAGCCGAACAAGCACATCCCGCCGCTCCGGCCCCGAAAGCCGGGGAAGCGCTCCCTCCCAAAGCTGGAGGGCCTCCCGCAGCCTCCCCTCGTAGGCGGCGAAGTCGAACTCTCCGTGCCAGCGGTCGTAGAGGGCCTCGGCTTGGGCGAGGATCCCCTCCACCCCCTGGGCTAAGGCGAGCCCGCTTACCCCCAAAACCCCCGCGAGAAGAACGAGGCGCATAACTCCCTCCTTGGCCCGCGATCCTAGCGCGTACAATGGAGCGGTGCGGATTCGGCGGGCTGGCCCCTTGGATCTCCCCGGGATCTACCGGGTGGAAAAGGCCTCCTTTCCTGATCCGTGGCCGCTTTTTGCCTTTTTCCCCTACTTCGTGGACCGCGACGCCTTGGCCCTCGTGGCCGAGGAGTCGGGGATCGTTGGGTTCCTTCTTGCGTTTTGGGAGGGGAAGGAGGTGCACATCCATGACCTCGCGGTGGCGCCCGAGCACCGGCGCAAGGGGGTGGCCAGCGCCCTTCTCCAAGGGCTCCTTGCGGAGGCCAAGGGAGCCCAACGCGTGCGGCTAGAGGTGCGGGCTTCCAACCGCGCCGCCCAGGCCTTCTACCGAAAGCACGGGTTCAAGGAGGTCGCGATCCTTCCCGGCTACTACGCGGGCGGGGAGGACGGGATCCTCATGGTGCGCGACCTCTCCGAGGATCAAAACCCAAGGGGATAGCTCCGGGCTTCTTTTTCGAGGGAACCCCCCGTTCGGGAAGGCCAGGGGCCTGAGCGCAGGCCTTGGGGACATCAGCGCCTTTGCCGGTGGCCCTCTGGAATGGGCTGGCGAAAATCCTCGCTCCCGTGGCGCGGGCGGCTCCCCGAACCTCGGGACTTCCGGCGCGGACATGGTCTTCGGCGGTCAGAGGGCAAAAGCGCCGGCGAGGGCCACCCCGGCGAGCGCCACCCCGCTCGGCACCAAGAGGCGGCGCCACGTGCCCAAAAACCGCGCCCTCGCGTACTCCACGGACACCGCAAGGCACGGATGCAGCGGAGACAGCAGATACCCAAGGTAGCAGGCCTGATAGATCACGGAAAAGCGCCAGCCATCCAAGACGCTCCCGGAGGCCAGGTACACGGGGATCACCACGGAAAGCGCGGCCTGTTGCCGCCCCGTGGCCAGGCCCATGAGCAGGCTGAGGGCGAGGATGAGAAGGGAAAGGGGCAAGGGAAGGTGGGCCATGGCCGAAGGAAGGCCGGAGGCCTGAAACGCCCCAAGGTACAGGAAGACCCCAACCACGATGAGGGAGAACCGCCAGGGATGGCTGCGCCTCACGAGCTTGGGAAAGGCCCGCAGCCCCGGGCCAACCCCCAGGGCCAAAAGAAGGGCCGCGCTGAGGCCGATGGCCGTGGCCACCTCCGGCGCGGGGAGGAAGGCCACCCGACGCAGGAGGAGATCCAAAGCCGGGGCGAGGAAGAGAACGCCAAGGCCCCATCCCCAACGTCGCCCATCCTGCCCTCCGCGAGGGCCCACGGGCTTCTCCCCCGAGAACGGGGAAAGAAGGAAGGCCGCACCCACCAAAAGCAGGAAGAAGGCCCAAGGGAGTTGCCAAAGGATGGCCGTCCAGAGGTCCAGGCCGGCGAGCTTGGCCCCGGTGAGGAGCGCCGCGGAAAGAGGATAGAAGAGGAGGAGGATGTGGCGGAACCAGACGTTGGCCGCGGCCCGCTCCTCGGGCTTTCCTCCGCCCATGCTTTCCAAAATGGGCGCGGAGAAAAGCGCACCGCCCGGCACGGGAAGGAGGCCAAAAAGAGCGGGCGCGAGCACGTAGGCGACCCTCCTTCCCCCCGGAAGCCGGGCCACGAGCCCCGCGAGGAGGTCCCCCTCTTGGAGCGCGGCCCCGATGAGGGGGATGATCCCGGCAGCGTAGATCAGGGCAAGGACCCCCGGATCGCTTAGGGCCTTCCCGAAGACCCGAGGGAGCGCGGCCGGCGAGGAGGTCCAAAACCCAAGGACGAGGGCGCCGCTCACCAGGGCCAGCCAGAGGTTCCGCTGGGCCAGCGCAAGGAGAACCAAAAGGGAAACACCAAAGGCCGCCCAGGCCATAGGATGGCCAAGTTTACCCAAAGTTTTCGCGCAAAAAGTTCTCTAGGAAGCGGGATTTCGCGCCTCAAGCAGGGAAAGCAGGGTGGGAAGGGCCTCCTCCATGGCCTCCTCGCCGGCGCGGATGTTCTCCTTGGCCCGAAGGTAGCTCCGCTCCTCCCGGAACTTGGGGCGAAGGTAGATGTCCGGGGGATCCACGCGCAGTTTGAGCCGGAGGATCTCCTGGACGAGGATGGCCACAGATTGGTTCAGGATCTCGAAGATCCCGGGCACGGGGCGAACGAGCGTCCGCTCCCGCGCGTATTCCTGAAGGACCTCCCCGAGGCTTGCCGGGACCCAGGGACGGTGGAGTAAGCCTTCCCGCAAGGTTTGGCTCACAAGGGCCCAGGGGCGGCGACCCTCGGGCGTGGTGGGGCGGGGCGCGGGGTTCGTGTCCACGGCGATGACGATGTCGGCCCCCAGGTCCCGGCAGACCCGCACGGGAAGAGGCTCCACCATCCCCCCGTCCACGAGGAGCCTCCCCTCCCAGCGCACGGGCTGGAACACGCCGGGGATGGCGGTGGAGGCGCGGATGGCCTCCACGAGGGGGCCGGCGCGGAGGACCACGGCCTCGCCGGTGTCTAAGTCCGTGGCCACTGCGGCAAACGGGATGGGGAGCTCCTCGATGCGCGCATCCCCGAGGATCTCGCGGAGGTAGCGGCGGAGGCCCGCTCCCGAGCTCAACCCCGTGCGGGGGAAGGTGGGAAGGAAGCTCCGGAGGAGCTTGGCGCGGCTGGTGGTGAGCCACTCCTCCTCGATGCGGGAAAGGGGGAGCCCCGAGGCATAAGCTCCGCCCACCATGGCCCCGATGCTGGAGCCGGCGATGGCGGAAACTTTGATGCCCTCGCGCTCAAGAACCTTGAGGACGCCCACGTGGGCCGCGCCCCGGGCCCCGCCCGAGCCCAACGCCAACCCCACCCTTTTCGCCACGGCCGCGTTCAGAGCTGGAGCTTGGGAAGGTTCGTGGGCTCAAAATACGCGTCCGGGACAGCCCCGACCTCGCGCTCGAGGATGCGCACCTCCGCCCAGGACCCCTTCCCGAGGTCCTCCACGCGCAGGGCCGCCGGCCGGGTCCCCAAGGCGTCCGTCACGAGCTCCGGCACGCTGAGGATCCGGGAGAGCTTGCCCTCCCGATCGTAGAACTCCGCGCGCACCACGAAGGCGTGCTCCCGATGGACCCAAAGCACGATGCGGCTCCACTCCAAGCCCGGCGTTTTCGGGGAAAGCTCAAGCCTCCAGGTGGGATGCCCGTCCCGCACCTCCTCCCCCGAGAGCTCGCTTGCGTAGTCCGCGCGGTAGCTGAAGCCCTTGGAGATGTCCTCGTAGGTGATGCCGCTTCCCGCCAGGAACTCGCCCCTCCGCTCCGTCTCGCCCACGAGCTCTTTCACGAGCCCAAGCTCGGGAAGATAGAGCCACATGCGGGTGGCGCCCTCCTTGGGCACGTGGGCCAAAAAGAGGGTGCCGGCCACGTCCTCCGGCGCGGCGTAAAGGAGGAGGACCTTCACGGTTCCGTCGGGGAACTCCCGGGCCCACACGCGGAAGGCGTAGTCCACCTGGGGCTGGCCCCTCTCCTGGATGGTCACGGCCAAGGAGGCGTACAGGGATTCCCGGCCGGTCCCGAAGAACCCCTGCTCCTCCACGCGCCGAAGGATCTCGTCCGCGGTTTGGGCAAAGGCCCAAACCCCAAAAAGCACCAAAAGCCCGCTAAGAACGAGGCGTTTCATCTTTTCCCTCCTTTTTCTCCTCGGGATTGGCGGCCTCAAGGAGGCCGAGTTTGATCCAAAGGGGGCGCAGGGCCGGCCAGGGCTGGTAGACCCCCTCGGGCACCCAAACCAGGATCGCCGGCAGGACCAAAAGCGCGCCCAGCATGCTCGTGACCATGGTGGTGGCCACAAGCCAGCCGAAGGTGTTGAGGGCGCCAAACCGGGAAAGGAGCATCACGAGGAACCCCAGGGCCAGGGTGAGGGCGTTGACCACGATGGCCCGGCCGGAGGTGCGGAAGGTCTCGGCCAGGGCCTGGGGGTGGGGAAGCTCGGATGCACGCGCGTTGCGGTAGCGATTGAGGAAATGCACGGCGTAGTCCACACCGATCCCGACCGTTAAGCTCGCGATCATGGCTGTCGCGATGTCCAAGTAGGCTCCGGCGTAACCCATGATCCCGAAATTCCCGGCCACGGCCACAAGGAGCGGGATGAGCACGAAGAACCCCGCCCCCAAGGAAAGGAGGAGCACGGCCACGATGAACCCCACGGCCCCGAAGCTCGTCCCCAGGCTCACGAGCTGGGAGGCGATCAGCTTCTTGGAGAGCTGGATGTAGAGGGAGGGCGAGCCCGTGACGTACCAGTCCACCACCGAGGCCGGCTTTTCGCGGGCCACGAACTCCTCCACAGTCCGGAGGAGGGCGTCGTAGCCGGAGAGGCCCACGGAGCGCACCCGCGCGGAGATCCGGCCCAACCGGAAATCCCGGGTGGCCAAGGAGCGGGTGACCTCGCCCCCGCCCATCTCAAAGAGGAGAAGCACTTGGGCCACGGCCCGCGAGGTCTCCGGGATCGTGTAGAACGCGGGGTCATCCCCGCGCAAGGTGAAATACGATTCCTTCACGAGGTCCACAAGGGAGAAGGTGGAGCCGACATCGGGCTTGTTCTCCAGGAAACGCTGGAGCCGGTCCATGAACCTCAGGACCTCCGGGTCCTTGAGACCGTCACGCCTCCCGGTGTCGATCACGATGGAAAGCTCCTGGCTTCCACCGAAGCGCTCGTCCACAACCCGGAGCCCCTGCACCACCGGGGATTCCTCCCGGAAAAAACGGGTTACGTCGGATTCCACCTGGAGGCGAGGGATGCCCCCCACGAGGAGGCCCAAGACGAGGAGAACCCCAAGGAGGACCCCTACCGGCCGGGAGGCGAGGAGTTGGGCGAATTTTTCGGCGCTTGCCATCTGGAGCTTTGGGGGGCGCACGCGGGGAACCGGGAGGATCGCAAGGAGCGCGGGGATCATCAGGATGGAGAGGAAAAAACAGGTCATGACCCCAAGGGCCGAGAAGAGCCCAAATTCCCGGGTGGGAACGAGGAACGAGGAGAGGAGGGTGAGGAAACCCGCAGCGGTGGTCACGGCTGCGCCCAAAACGGGCACCACCATCTCCCGAATCGTGGCCTGCACTGCCTCCTTCCTCTCCTCCCCGCGGGCGATGCGCTGGAAGTACTCGTTCACCACGTGGATCCCGTAGGCCGAGCCCACGGCCACCAACACCACCGGGAGGAACGTGGAGATCATGGTGAGCTTGTGGCCGGTGAGCCCCATGAGCCCCATGGTCCAGACGAGCCCCACCAGCACCACGCCCAAGGGCAGGACCACGCCCCAAACGCTCCGGAAGCTCAGGAAAAGGACGAGCACCACCACCGCGACCACCACGGGGAGGAGAAAGGCCAGGTCCTGGCGCATGTAGCGGTTCACGTACACGAGGAAGGCGGCGTCCCCAGAGATGTAGATTTGTTCAGGGCCGGCGTACTTCCGCGCCAGGTCCTCCAGGTACCCAAGGATCCGGGCTTCGACATCCTCCTGCCCCTCCACCGCCGAGGGAAGCCGGATGAGGACGATCGCACCGGAGCCATCGGCCAGGACGAGGTTATCCCGGACCATGCGCTCCTCCAGGGCCTTTTGGCGGAAGAGCTCCACATCGGCCGGGGACTCCGGGGGCCCGGGGAGGATGGGCCCCACGAGGAGAGCCCCCTCCCGCCCTTCCACGATCTTCACGTTGGCCGGGGAAACCACCTCCTCCGCCAGGCCTTCTTCCTTCAGGCGCTCGAGCTCGGCGGTGAGGGCGTAGAGCTTCTGCAAGGAGGGAAGATCGAAGAGGGTCCCGCCCTCCTCGACCACCAGGGCCAGCATGAACAGGGACTGCCCGCCGAAAAGATCCCGGGTCCTTCGGTACTGGGCCACGACCGGATCGTCCTCGGGAAGCATCTTGGAGTAATCGGCCTGAAAGCCGATGCGGGGAAGGAAGGCGGCGAAGACGAGGCTCACCCCCCCGATCGCAGCCAGGAGCCAATAGGGGTGTTCCGTGACGAGGCGGGTGAGGCGCCGCATCTACCGCCCTCCCATGTAGCCCTGGCGGAGGAAGAAGAGGGTGAGGAGGAGCGGGTAGAGGTCGTCCCCAGGGCCGCGCACCGCCCGCGAGGGAGCGAAGGCCTGAGCGAAGGCCGCCCGCAGCCCGGAAAGGGCCTCCCGGAACTCCGGAGGGAGGAGGGTCTCCGGCCAGGGGGCGCAGAACCAGATGAACGGGCCCTGCGGGGGAAGGTACACGATCACCTGGAAGGGATCGTCCTTCCAGGGCTCCTTGGGAAACGCTGAGAGGGCCGAGAAGGAAAAGGCTCCGGTGGCCCGGAGGGCCCGCACCACGGCCAAAAGGCGCAGGGATTCCTCGAGGATCTGGGTCTCGTCGATCACGAGCACCCGGATCTGGGCGAGGGCCGGAAGGGCGAAAACGAGCACCGCTGCCAACACCGCCCACTTGCTCATGCCCACCTCCTTAGGGACGCAGGGCGTGCCAGGCGAGCTCTGCGAGCTCCTGGGCGCCCTTCTCCCGGAACTCCTGGGCCACCGGATCTTTTCCGGCGGCGCGCAGGGTCACCGCGCCCGCCATCCCCAGGAGGGCATAGGCCGCAAGGAGGGGGTGCACAGGGCGGATGGCCCCGCTCGCCTGGGCCTCCTGGAGGATGGCGGCGATGGCCTGGGCGTACTCGTCCACGAGGGCGCTGAGCTTTTTCCAGAGGGCAGGGTCCTCGGGGGCCCAAACCCGGCCCAGGAGCTGGGCGGCCTCGGGCTCCGCGGCGAACCCGGCGAAGTGCAGGTCCAAGACGTGGCGGAGGATCTCCGGGCCGGGGAGGCCCTGGCGCATGAGCTCCCGCGCCTGGGCCAGGCGCTCCTCGAAAGCGCGCCGGACCACGGCGAGGAAGAGTTCGTCCTTGGAGCGGAAGTAGTGGTAGAGGGAGCCGATGGAGACCTGGGCGAGTTTGGCGATGTCGCGCATGCCGGTGGCGTGGAAGCCCTTGCGGGCGAAGAGTTTGCGGCTGGCTTCCACGATCCTTTCCAAAACCAGGGGCTCGCCCATATCGAACGTTCGTTCAATTATCCGGGGAACCCCTGGCCCGTCAAGGCCCGAACTCCTGGCCGCAGGCCGGACACCGCCACACCATGGCCCCCGTAAGGAGGTGCCAGCGCACGGGAAGGAGCGTGCCCTTCCCGCAGGCGGGGCACCGCAGAAGATCCGTCTCCGCCTGCACCGGCCCCTCCACCCCCACCCGGAACCGCTCGGGAATGGCCAGGGGCAGGGAGGAGACGCGGACCTCCAAGGGGGCGGGGAGGCTGAGGGGATTGACCACCTCCACCCGCCAGGGCGTGGGGGGCTCCGAAAGGCGCAGGTTGATCCCGTTCTGCACCACCCGAAAGCCCAGCCAAAGGAGGGCCGCCAAAGCGCCCACCAAGAACCACAGCCCAAGGACGAGGAACGCGCGGTACACGGTCCACCTCCGCCCGGAGGGTAGCGGGAAAAAGAAAAGCGCGCCCGGGAGGACTCGAACCCCCAACCCTCGGCTCCGAAGGCCGATGCTCTGATCCTATTGAGCTACGGGCGCGTCACTGGCCCGCTGGCCTGTCCTCGGCCAGTACGGATCTGTCCTTCAGAACCGTTCGCTCCTACAACCGCCAGCGAACCAGCTGGGAGGAGCGACGGGACTTGAACCCGCGACCCCCGCGTCCACAGCGCGGTGCTCTGCCAGGCTGAGCTACGCTCCCCTGGCGCGCCCGGGAGGACTCGAACCCCCGACCTGCGGCTTAGAAGGCCGCTGCTCTTGGTCCTGCTGAGCTACGGGCGCCCTCTTGGAGCGGGTAACGGGAATCGAACCCGTGCCACTGGCTTGGAAGGCCAGCGCTCTCCCACTGAGCTATACCCGCGCCCTGGTCGGAGAGGCCGGATTCGAACCGGCGACCTCATGGTCCCGAACCATGCGCGCTAACCAGGCTGCGCTACTCTCCGACCCACCCTATTTTACCCGTCCTCAGCGCAAGAGGATGAACCGCGTCCGCCCACCCCGCACCACGGTGAGGAGCACCTCCTCCTCGTCCCCAAGCGGGGCCACCAGGCGGTTCCAGTCGGAGACGCTCGCCACGGGCTCGCGGTTCACCTCCACGATGAGGTCGCCCACCTGGAGGCCCGCCCAGTACGCGCGGGAGCCGGGCTCCACCGCGGTGACCACCACGCCCGAATCCCGGGTGATCCCGTAGCGGCTGCGCAGCTCAGGGGTGAGGTCCTGGACGGTGATGCCGAACTTGCGGAGGCCGGGGCCGCCCAGGACCTGCCCCTCTTGGGGGCGCTCCGCCAGGACCACGCTCAGGCTGAGGGTGGCCCGGTTGCGCACCACCGTGAGGGTCACGCGCTCGCCCACCCGACGGTACATGATCTCCCTCTGGAGTTCATTGGCGTTGCGCACGGTTTTACCGTCCACGGCCACGATGACGTCGCCGGAGCGCAGGCCGGCTCTCTCCGCGGGGGAGCCGGGCACGACCTCCGTCACCAGCACCCCCTCCCGCACCCCAAGCTGCCGCTCCATCCCGGGGATCACGTCCTGGATGTACACCCCCAGCCAGGCCCGGGTGACCCGGCCCTGCTCCACGATTTGCGCGAGGGCCAGCTTGATCTCGTTGATGGGGACGGCGAAGTTGATCCCCTCCACGGCGATCCCCGAGGCCGTCTGGCGGGCGATGATCGTGTTCATCCCCACCACCTCGCCGTAGGCGTTCACCAAGGGCCCACCGGAGTTGCCGGGGTTGATGGCCGCATCCGTCTGGATCATGCGCCGGTAGTACCCCGAGCCGTCGGGCCTGGGCACGTCCCGGTTGAGGGCGGAGACGATCCCCAGGGTCACGGTGTGGGAGAAGCCTAAGGGGTTACCGATGGCGATGACCCAATCCCCGATCTCCAGGGCATCGGAGTCGCCCAGGGGCGCCGCCGGGAGCTCGGCCCCGTCCACCGCAAGCACCGCGAGATCCAGAAGGTCGTCGATGCCGATCACCCGCGCGGTCCAGGAGTCGCCGCTTTGGGCGGTGACCACGATGGAGGTGGCGTTCTCCACCACGTGGAAGTTGGTGAGGACATATTTGCGGCCGGCGTACTCCACGACGAACCCTGAGCCGAGGGAGGTTCGGGTCGTCTCGGGCTCCCCGAAGAACCGGCGCAGGAACGGATCCTGGAAGAACTGGTCCCACCAGGTGGCGACCCTGCGGGTGGCCTCCACCTTGACCACGGCCGGGGCCACCCGGGCGATGGCCGCCTTCACCGCCGCCTGCCCCGAGGCCGCGATGAGGGCCTGCACGTCCTGGGCCAGGGCCACCCCCGCCAGCATCACCGCCAAAACCATCACCAAAAGCCTCTTCGTCATACCCCGTCACCTCCGCTTCCCATTTCTACGGGCCGGGCTCGCACGTTCCGTGAAGGTCGTGTGCAAACCTTGTGGAGACCCGGTAAAACCCGGCCTATCATAGCGGAGGCATGGCGGAACCGCAGAAGAAGGCGATCGCTCTTCTCTCGGGCGGGTTGGACTCGGCCCTGGCCGCGGCCCTCGCCAAGCGCTTGGGCTTCGAGGTGGTGGGCCTGAACCTGGCCACGGGCTTCTGCACGGGGCAGGGCCGCTGCGACACCGTCTTGGCCCAGGGGCTGGCCCTGGGCATCCCCGTCCGCCTCCTCGATGTGTCCGAGGAGTACCTGGAGGTCGTGAAGCGCCCGCGGTTCGGCCGAGGGCAGGGCATGAACCCCTGTCTCGATTGCCGCATCTTCATGGTCAGAAAAGCGGGCGAGGTCATGGAGGAGGAGGGGGCCTCGTTCGTGGTGACGGGCGAGGTTCTGGGCCAGCGGCCCATGTCCCAGCATTTGGCGGCCCTGGAGCTTGTGGCGCGGGAGTCGGGCCTCGGGGAGCGGCTCGTGCGCCCCCTCTCCGGAAGGCTTCTGGGGCCGACCTTCCCGGAGCGGATGGGCTGGGTGAAGCGGGAGGACTGGCTGGACCTCCAGGGCCGTTCCCGCAAAAGGCAGCTGGAGCTCGCTCGGGAGTGGGGGATCCCGGCCTTCACCCCGCCCGGGGGCGGCTGCTGCCTCCTTTTGGAGCGGGCGTACGCCAAACGCCTGCGGGACCTCATCCGGGAGAAGGGCGTGGAGGCCCTCACCCGGGACGACTTCGCCCTCCTCCGTTATGGCCGGCACTTCCGGCTCTCCCCCAAGGTGCGGGTGGTGGTGGGCCGCGACGAGGCCGAGAACGCCGCCCTTCTTGGCTTCCCCGGCGACCACTACGTCCTTTCCCTCCCCGACGTTCCGGGGCCCGTGGCCCTGGTCCTGGGCGAAGCCGGGGAGGAGGAGCTGTTGGCGGCCGCGGGGCTTGCGGCCCGCTACAGCGATGCCCCCGGGGGCGCACCGGTGCGCGTTCTCGTTCACCGCAACGGCCTGACCCGCGAGCTTTGGGTCGTGCCCTGGAACAAAGAGGATCCACGTCTGCGGAAGCTCAGGATCGATCGGTGAAACCCTGGCCCATCCTGTCCTCCCCGCTATAATCCGGCCTTGCTATGACCGCGCCCAAGAAAGGGTATCTCGTGCGGACCAAGGCCAATAGCTTCAAGGTGCTGTGCGGGGATTGCCTCCAAAGGTCGGAGTACGAGGAGTTCGTGCGGCCCTGGAGCGTGCTGTTGAGCTCCCGGTGCGTGAAGTGCCAGGGCCCGGTGATCCTGAACCCCGAGGAGCCCCGCCCTCAAGAGGCCGCGAGGAAGCGGTGAGCTAAAGGGGGGCAAACCGGGCCCGGAAGTGCCGCAAGGGTCCGGTGCCGGCCACCAGGCGCAGCCCCCGCACCCTTTCCCGGCCCTCCAAAATCCGGGCAAAGGTGCGCACCACGTGGCGGAGGTGCTCCGCGGTGTAGACGCGGCGGGGGAGGGCCAGCCGCACGAGCTCCATCCGCGCGGCCTCCCCGAGCATCCCCGAGCCCACCTCCACCGCCCGCACCCCGCCCTCGAGGTACAGGGCACACACCAACGCCTGTCCGGGGAACTGGTCCCGGGGGATGTGGGGGAGGAGCCGGGCGGCGTCCACGTACACGGCGTGGCCCCCAGGCGGCCAATACACGGGAACCCCGATCCCCCGCAGCTCCTCCGCCAGCCACCGCACCTGCCCCACCCGGTCCCGCAGGTACAGGGGATCCAAAGCTTCCTTTAGGCCCACGGCCAGGGCCGCAAGGTCCCGCCCGGCCAGCCCCCCATAGGTGGGAAAGCCCTCCCAAAGGATGAGCTTTTCCGCGCACTTTTCATAAAGCTCTGGGTCGCGCAGGGCGATGAACCCCCCGATGTTCCCAAGGCCGTCCTTTTTGGCGGACATGAGGCAGCCATCCGCCAGGGCGAAGACCTCCTGGGCGATCTCCACCGGGGTTTTCCCGGCGTAACCCGGCTCGCGCTCCATGATGAAGAAGGCGTTCTCCGCGTGGCGGGCAGCATCGAGGATGAGGGGCACCCCGTGGGCATGGGCGGTCTCGGAGACGGCCCGGATGTTCGCGAGCGACACGGGCTGCCCGGCCAGGGTGTTGTTGGTGAGGGTGAGCATCACGAAGGGCACGCGTTCCCTCGCCTCACGCAGAAGCTTTTTGAGCGCCGCAAGGTCCATGTTCCCCTTGAAGGGATGGGGAAGCTCGGGATCGAAGGCCTCAGGGACGGGAAGGTCCAAGGGGTTGGCGCCCAAGGCGAGGAGGTTGGCCCGGGTGGTGTCGAAGTGGGAGTTGTTGGGGACGATATCCCCGGGTTTCACCGTTACGGCGAAGAACACGTGCTCCGCGGCCCTTCCCTGATGGGTGGGGAGGACGTAGGGGTAGCCGGTGATCTCCTGGACGGTTTCTTGGAAGAGCGCAAAGGAGCGGCTTCCCGCGTAGGCTTCGTCGCCCTCCATGAGCGCGGCCCACTGGGCCTGGGACATGGCGCCGGTTCCGGAGTCGGTGAGGAGGTCGATGTACACGTCCTCGCTTTTCAGGTTGAACACGTTGTAGCCGGCCTCGGCGAGGAGCCTCTCCCGTTCGGCGGGGGAGGGAAGGCGGATGGGTTCCACGACCTTGATCTTGTAGGGTTTGGGCCACCAGCCCTCGTCCATGGCGGGTCAATGTTAACCGGGCGGAAGGATGGAGCAGGATCCGTCGCGGAGACGCTTCACGAGGTCCTGCTGGGCTGGCTCAAAAACCAGGGCGGCGAAGTGCAAGCCCATTTACAAAAAGCCTTGGCGGAACAAGGGCGGTTGCTCCTGCGCCGCCGCGCCACGCTCCACCTCACTCTTGATCCACAGGGAGGAACGGGAGCTCGTGGCCGCCTGAGCCTCGGGGAAAGGGGCGCGGGTTTGCTCCCAGAAACTGGGATCGAGAGCGAAAATTAGAAGGTACCGCGTTGCCAAAGGTCGCACCGGGAAGATTCAAAAGAAGCACGCCACCCCTTTCGGCCGTTATCGGCTCTCCTTCGACTACACCGCGTTCCAAAAAGCCCTCGCCCAACTGGCCCAGGCCTAGGGTCACACCTTGCGCTGGGAAATCCTGCCCCGCTAGGGTGGAATCCGCGTTTGACGAGGGAATGTGACCCGGGTTACACTGGTAGCATGCCCAAGGCCAGCTCGCGGGTCTTTGATCCCGAAGTTTCCCCTCTTGTTCGGGAAGAAGCCGAGCTTCATGCCTTGCTGGAAAAAATTTGCGCGCAGCTGGGTGTGGACCATGGGCAAGGATTGCGCGCCCTCGTGGAGTGCTTGCGCCGCGGCTACACCTTCTTTTTCCTCGCCCTGCGCCAGCTGGCCCGCGAAGGGGCCCCCGAAAAGCGCGAAGCTTTAGCACAGGCCATCGCCGAGGCCGCTGACCCTGCGGATCCCTTCCGCGCGCCCTTCCTTTTGGAGATCCTCTCCCCTCTTCTTTGCGATCCCCTCCCGCGCATCCGGCAGGCCGCCCGCCGGGTCCTGCGCGAGCGGCTCATCGCCGTCTACCCCGAGGAGACCCTGGAGGTCCTCGTGCAGTGGGCCGCGGAAGGGGATTCCCCACAAAAGGCCCTGGCCGCCCACATGCTCGGCCATCTTCCGCCGCGGCTCGCCCGGCGGGCCCTCATCGCCCTCAAGCCCCTGGCCCGAAGCCCGGAGGGCCTCGTGCGCCGCGCGGTCCTGGCTTCTCTGCGGCGCCTGGCGGCCCAGGCCCCGCAGTGCGTAGCCTCCGAGCTTTCCCGCTGGGAAGAGGATCCGGCCCTTGCTGCCCTCGCGCGGCGCGTGCTAGACGGCCAAAAGCTTCCGCAAGGCTAAATCCAAAAGGAACGCAGCCGCGCCGGCCCAAAGCAAGGGAAGCCACAGGGGATACCAATCCTCTACGACGCTGCCTCGCTCGGGGATCTCCTCGTCCTCCAGGATCACGCCCCCCGTGAGCCGGGCAATGGTTTCCAATGTGCTCCGCTCCGGTCCAAGCTCGGCATATTCCGGAGCATAGGGCAACGCGAGCACCGCAGAGCCCCCGTATTGGCCGGTCGCATCCGCGAAGGTGAGGAGGTAGGCCCCGGCGCCCGGATGGGGGAGCTCCGCCTCGTACCTCCCCGGCGCCACCTGGCGGAACTCCAATTCCAGCACGCCCTGAGGGCCCGAAAGTTTTCCAAAGAAGCGCAGGCCGTGGACCCAGCGGCCCTCCTTGGCCACATCCAGACGGAGGAAGAGCTTCTTCTCCTGCACGGTCCAGGACACGACGACCGGCGTCCGCAGGGGCCAAAGTTTCCCAAGGAGCGCAGAGAAATGGGAGAGCCACGCGGGGTCCTCCGCCCAGCCCCGGCTCCAGCCGCCCCGCAGGTCCGTGTTCAGGACGGCCACCGTGCCCAGTCCAAGCTGCCCGAAGGCCAGGATTGGGTCGCCGGAGGAGGAAAGCAGGGCCACCTCCGCGGTGGGCTTGGGGAAAGTGAGGGCGTAACCGAAAAGCGGGGGGAGCGCGGCGGGGGAGAGGGCCGCCGGGCCGGGGTACACGGGGAACTCGCCTTCCACGAAGCGGGGGCGCAGGGCCCGCCGGGTCTCCTGAACCAAAACGGCCCGCAGGTCCCGGGGGTCGGCCACCACGTGGAGCTCGCCGCGGCCGGCTTGGGCGAGACCCCCAAGGATCTCAAGATCCGCATCAGGACCGATGGCGATGGAGGTGACCCCCACCCCGCTTTGCGCCACCTGGTTATAGAGCACCTGAAAAACGCGGCTTTCCCGCACGGTCTTCCCGTCGGAGATGAGGATCATGTGGCGGATGCGGGCGGGCACGTTTTCCAAGGCGGAGAGGGCGAGGAGGACGGCGGGCCAGAGGTCGGTGCCGCCGCTTGGGGTGAGGCCCGCGAGGGCGGAAAAGAGCTGGGGCCGCACCTCCTCCGCCGGGCCGGGGAAGGCCAGCCAAAAGGGGGTGCGATCGAAGGCCACGGCGCCCAGCCAGTCCGCCGGCGGCACGAGCTCCGCCGCCGCGGCCGCCGCCTCCTTGAGGAGGTCCAGCTTCGTGAGGTTCCCCGCCCTTCCGGCCATGGAGGCCGAGCGGTCCAGGACGAAGATCACCGCGGCCGTGGCCGCCTCCGTCCTCTCCGGAACGGCGTAGGTCACGGGGAGAAGCTCTTCTAAGGGGCCGGCGTAGCCGGCCAGCGCCCTCCTCCCCTGCACCACGAACAGGCCTCCGCCCTCCTCCACGAAGGCCCGCAGGGCCTGGACGGTCTGCGGCCCCACCCACCCCAGGGGGTGATCGTCGAGGATCACCAGTCCTGCGCCCGCAAGATCGGTGGGACGCAGGAAATCCGTGCGGCGGAAGCGCAAGCCCATCGCCACCAAGGCTCCATCCAGGAGGCTCGGCTCGCTGCCCACCACAAGGACCTCCGGGGTCTCCCCCACCTGGACCAACCCGCTCAGGCGGTTGTTGGCCAAGAAGGGGTCGCCCGGGGCGCTCACGGCGAGCTCCACGAAGTACACGCCCTCCCCAGGGAAGCTCAGGACGAAGGAGAGCTCATGTCGCCCAGGTTCCACCGAAAGCGCGCGGCTCTCCAGGACCTTCCCGTCCAGGAGGAGCTGAGCCTCAAGCGACAGGGATTGGCGCGCGAGGACCACCCCGGTGAACTCCCCTTGGGCCCCGGGAGGGAGGGCCTCCGGCCCGCGAAAGCTGAGGAGCTGGAGGGGGTCCTCATGGCCCACAGGGAAGACGTGGACGGGAACGCCTTGGGAGCGGGCCTGTCCCACGGCGGTCCAAAGCCTTCCCTCCGTGTCTTGGCCGTCGGTGAGGAGCACCACCTGGCCCTTCCCCCCAAGAAGCGCCAGGGCCACGGCGAGGGCGGAGCCGAGGTCCGTGCGGCTCACATCCAGTTCCACAGGCGCGCTCAAGCTCCGGGGCAGGCCCGGTTGGGGTGGCCGCAGCACGCTCGCCTCTCCTGCGGCCAGGACCACTCCGATCTCCGCCCCCCGGGCTGCGGCCGACCGACCCAGCTCCCAAAAAGCCTGGATCGCCTCTTCGCCCACGCTCGCGGAACAGTCCACCACGAACACGATCCGTTCCTGCTCCCTCCGCAGGGCAAGCTCCGGCTGTGCCAGGACCACGACGAGGAGGGCTAAAGAGAAGGCCCGCCCGAGGAGACGCCGTTCGCGGCGAACCCCCAGGACGAGAAGCGCAGCGGGAAGAACGAGGAAGGAAAGGGCCCAGGGCCAAAGGAAGCGCATCAGCCACCCCGCCGCAGGAAGAGCGCGGCCTCCGCGGCCAGCACCAAAACGAGCCCCGCCGTGGCCCAGGGCCAGAGGGGGAGCGCGGCCCGCCCGGGCTTCAGCTCCCCGACCCCCTCAACGGGGATCTTGGCCAAATAGGAGGCCTCCCAGGGCACGTTCACCGCAAGCGGCCGCAGCCCTTTGGGGCCTTGGATTTGGAAGATCCCAGGTCTTTGGGGCACCCAAACCCCCTCGAAGGTGCCCTCCTCGGTGCGCACGGAAAAACCGGGCGGAAGCGTCACGGCCTCGCCCACCAAGACCGCCTCCACCGGCTCCTGAGGGAGAAGCCAGGCCAGGAGGTTCCGGACAAGGATGGGGAAATCGGGGAGGAGGGGGAGGTTGGAGCGGCCAAGGTCCAGGGCGAGGAGGGCTCGCCGACCCCACGGGCTTTCCCAGACGAAGAGGAGGGGGGTGTCCCCGGCCCAAAGGAGGACCCTGGCGCCCAAAGGAAGCTCGTACAGCGCCACCCGGCCCAAGCGCCACTCGGCCAAGGACAGGTTCTCCAGAAGGGGGCTGGCCTCGGCGCGCAAGGGGCCAGGCTCCTTCTCGCCCAGCCGAGAAAGGCCTGGCCAACCCGCGTTCACAAGGAGGCAAGGTCCCCAGGGCTCCGCCGAAAGATCGGCGTGAGCGACCACGAAGAGGTCGGGATCATGGTCCACGCGACGCACCGGGGCCGCGGCCCGCAAGGCCGCCCAAAGGTACCGGTCCTCCCGGCCCCGCCAGCCCACGCCGATCTCCCCTCCCCCGAGGGCGCAGTAGCGCACGTTGTCCCAGGGGAAGGCATCGGTGGGCCGAAGCTCCGCCACGAACGCGCCGGCCCGCGCGCCCGGAAGGACCAGCACCACCTCTTCCTCCGCGCCCGGCGGGACCAAACGGCTCGCCCAGAACTCACCCGCTTCCGAGAGGATGCGGATTTGCACGTCTTTATAGGTCTCCGTGGCGTTGAGGATGCGCAAGAAAGCCTCGTAACGTAGGCCATCGGGCGAAGGCCGCACGGCGAACGCGGTGATCCCGAGGTTCTCCGGCCGAGGGATTTGGACCACCTCCGCACCGGTGATCCCGGTGGGGTCGTTCGTGATCACCACCACGCGGGGCCAAGGTTCCGGAAGGAGGGCCAAGGCCTGGGGGAGCTCTGGCCGGCGGGTGAGGCGGGCCGCGTAGCGGTGCAACCCCGTCAAAGCGAGGCTCAGCTCGGCGGTGGGGGGGACGAGGATCTCCGGAGGGGTGGTCCAGAGGACCACCGCCCAGGGGCCTGCGGAGTTTTTCAGGATCTGTTCAGCGGCGGCCAGGACCTTCTCCCGGGTGCCCTCCGCGGCCATGGCGGCCGAACCGTCCAGGACGAGAAGGGTGGCGCCCGCGGGCCGCAGGACCTCCCGCTCCGGCTGGCTCAGGGCGAACGCGCTCAGCACCACGGCCAGCCCCTGGAGAAGAAGAAGGAGGTCCCAGCGCGCCCGCAGCCTTTCCACAAAGCGCGGCCGATCCGGCCGCACCCCCTCCCAGAGGAAGAGTGCGGAGACCCGCCAATCCCGCTCCTTTTTGCGCAAAAGGTGGAGGAGGAGGACGGGGAGGAGGGCCAAAAGCCAAAGCCAGGCCAAGGGGGAGGCGAAGGTCATGGTCGCCATCGGCGGGCCAGGGTGAGGGCCGCGGCCACCGGCGAGCCCTCCGCAAGGAAGAGGAAGAGGGCCACGCCGAGCTCCTCGCAGGTGCGGGCGAGCCCCTGGTTCCAGCGGCGCAGGTTCTCCTGGTAGGCCCGCCGGGCCGCGGGGCCCACCACCGCCGGCCTCGCCCGGCCCTCCTCCGCGTCCACCAGGCGCACCTCCCCAAGGAGGGGCGGGTTCAAGTCCTCGGCGGCCAGGATCTGCACGGCGGCCACGGCGTGGCGGCCATGGCGCAGGGCCCTAAGCCCCTCCCGCGCCCCGGGCGCCAGGAAGTCCGAGAGAACCAAACAGAAGCCAGGTTCCCCGGCGCGCTCCGCCCACTGCGCGAGGGCCTGGCCCAGGTCCGTGCGACCCCGGGGGCTCAGGTCCAGAAGTTCTTGAAAGGCCCGCACGAGGGAGGCCCGGCCCCGCCGGGGCTTCCCGGAACCCAAAAGCTCCGCCGCGAAGGGATAGACGCCGAAGCGATCGCCGCCCCTGAAGGCAAGGAAAAGGAGGGCCGCGGCCAGCCTCTTCGCGAAGAGAAGCTTCCCCCCTAGGCCCATGGAGGCCGAACAGTCCAAGAGGAGGTAGAGGGGGGCCTCCACCTCCCGGGAGAACACCTTGGTCACGAGCTTTCGGTGGCGGGCGTACACGGCCCAGTCGATGAGGCGGAGGTCATCGCCGGGCTGGTAGGGCCGGTGGTCGGCGAACTCCAGGGAGGCGCCGGCCCGCCGGCTCAGGTGCCCGCCCGGGGCCCAGGCCCGGGCCCGGCGCAGCGAGAGGCGGGTGCGGCTCAGGACCGCAAGCTCCTCGGCGCTCAAAAGCCCTAGGGCGGCGGAACGCTCCGCAGGACCTCCTGGAGCACGTCCCATGGGCCCACCCCCTCGGCCTCCGCCCGAAAGTTCAGGATCACCCGATGGACCAGGGCCGGGCGGAACGCGGCCTTGATGTCCTCCACCTCCAGGTGAAACCGGCCCGCGAGGAAGGCCCGGGCCTTGGCCCCAAGGATCAGGGCCAACCCCGCCCGTGGACTCGCCCCATAGAGCACGTACTTGCGCACCCGCTCCGGCGCGCTTGGGGCTCCCGGGTGCGTCGCCAAAACCAGCCGCGCCGCATACGCCAGGAACTCCTCGTGCACGGGAAAGGCCGCCACCGCCCGCTGGGCCAAGAGCACCGCCTCCCGCGAGAGCACAGGCTCGGGAAGCGCGATCCCCGCGCCCAGCGTGTTCCGCCGGATGATCTCCACGAGCTCCCCTTCCGTGGGATAGCCCACCTCCGCCTTGAAAAGGAAGCGGTCCACCTGGGCCTCGGGCAGGGGATAGGTCCCCTCCATCTCGATGGGGTTCTGGGTGGCCAGGACCATGAAGGGATCGGGAAGGGGATGGGTCTCCTTTCCCACCGTGACCTGGCGCTCCTGCATGGCCTCAAGGAGGGCGGACTGGGTCTTGGGAGTGGCGCGGTTCACCTCGTCGGCCAGGACCACGTTGGCGAACACGGGGCCCGGGAGGAACCGAAAGCCGTCCTCGGAAAACACGTGGGTGCCGAGGATGTCGGCGGGCATGAGGTCGGGCGTGCACTGAATACGGGAGAAGCTCAGGCCCAGGGCGCGGGCCAAGGCCCGCACCAAAAGCGTCTTCCCAAGGCCCGGCACCCCCTCAAGGAGCACATGGCCCCGGCTCAGGAGGGCCCAGAGCACCACCTCCACCACCCGTTCCTGGCCGACGATGACGGAGGCGATGGCCTCGCGCAGCCGGGCCATGGCCTCCTGGGCCTGGGCGATCTCCGCGGCCGTGATCACGGCTCACCCCCCTTCCGCAAGGAGCTGGAAGTAGCGGCGCACGAGCTCCCGCAGCCCCGCGGGAAGCCCTTTGGCCCCAAGGAGGAGCTCCGCGTCCCCGGAGGGCATCCCCAAAACGCCGGCAGGATCTGCGCCCGGCGTCTCGCCAGGGAGGCCGAGGGCAAAGCCCTGGCGCACGGGCCCCTCGCCTGACCGCACCGCCACCGCAAGGACCTCCTCCGTCCTCGGAGCAGCCGAAGGCAAGCCCGGCCGCACCGGCTCGCCTTTCTCCCAGCCTGCCCCAAGGCCCAACCCCTCCTCCGCCTCCTCCAGCTTCCACTGAAGCTGGGCTTCCGCCTCCGTATCCAGGAGGATCTCGCCGGGCGCGCGAACCACCCCTTCCTCGGGGCCTTCCCTGCCCGCGGGCGCCGAGGAACGCGCCTCTTCGGAGGGAGCCCCGCCCTCGGAGCTTTCCTTGGGGATGGCCTCCCTCAGCGCCGCCAAACCCTCCAGGGCGGCGGCCACGATCTCCTGGGCCTCGGCCAAATCCCCTCGCCCCTCCACGGCCGCGGACAGGGCGGAACGCAAGTCCGGGCGACCCAGCTCGGCGACGATCTCCGCGAACTCCTCCCGCAGCGCCTCGGTCCAACCCGCCCCCGCAGCCTCGGAGAGGGCCGCAGCCAAACGGCGCCAAAGCCCCTCCTCCCGGCTCAAGCGCTCCCAAACCTCCTCCGGCGGGACGTCCTCCCCCAAAAGCTGGGCCAAGAGCTCGGCGTAGGGCGGCGGGGCCGCGGGAAATCCCGAGGGAAGCTGGGGAAGCTCCCGCGCTCTCGGCGCTCTTCCCTCCTCCGATGGGAGGGCCACCGATTCCTCCTCCGGCCGCGCTTCCACCGCCGCAGGCGGAGGTTCGGGAGGAGGGCTCGCAAGGGGAGGCACGAAGGAGAAAGGAAGCCACGCAAGGGCGAGCACAGGAACGAGGACGAGGACCTCCGGGAAGAACAGGCGCCAGGGGCGCAGGGTGATTTGGGAGGCCAACAGGGCGGGGAAGGGGGTTCCCGGCGTTCTCAGGGCGGCCACAAGGCCGGCGAGCTTCCCCCCCAGGCCCAGGCGCCGGCCCACCCGCACCCAGCGCACGGCAAGGGGCCAAAGCCCGGCCGCCGCGGCCGCCACGGGCACACCCAGGAAAAGCTCGGGCGGAGGGGAAAACCCGAGGACCCTCCCCAAAAGGCGCAGGCCAAGCCAGAGAAGGAGGGCGAGGGCGAAGGCCAAAAAGGCCCGGCGGGCCCGCAGAAGAAGGGTTATCCGCTTGGGGATCCGCTGCGCCGCATCCAACACCCCAGGCTCACCCCGCTCAAACCTAGGTAAATCCCGAGCCCAGGCCAGGCTTGGGCCTTGCCCTCCCAAAGGGCGGGAAGGACGGTGAGGGCGCTCACCGGCCAGGCCAGGGTTACGGGCGCAAACAAGGCCACGAGGAACCCCCCGTATTTGAGCACAAACCGCAACCCTTCGAATCTTACCCGGCCTGCAAGCCCATGCCCAACCCCCATCCAGACGAAGCCGTGGGCCCAAAGGTAAAGGAGGGCGAGAAGAAAAGCGGTCCAGGAGGCACCCGTCTCCCCACGGTACACGAAGAGGAGGGGAAGGGCCAAAAGGACGCCCAAGAGGTTGAAGAACATCAGGCGCAGGAGGCGTTGGGACGGGGGGAGGGGGCCATAGCCCTGCTCGGCTTCGCCCACCTGGAGGGCCAAGATCCCTTGGAGGAAGGCGAGGATCTGGAGGAAGAGGACGCGGCGGATCTCAAGGTCGGGCCAAAGGAGGGCGCTCACGAGGCCTCCACCGGCCAGGATGAGGAAGCCTTGGAAGGGGGTGATCAGGCCCTCGGGGAGCTTGGGGATCCTCATGGCCAGCGCACCAGGTAGGCCTCGACGCCTTCGAGGGGAAGGCGCGATACCGAGGCCTGCTCCCAGGGAAGGAGAAGGGCGCGGCGAAGCCAGGCCGGAGGGGGCACCTTCTCCCCGGGCGGGGCCGCTCCCTGGCCCAGGCGGAGGAGCACCCGGGGCACCCCGGGCTCAAGCGGAATCACGGTCTCCCACTGGCCCTCCGCGAAGCGCCATCGGAGGTCCCGCCCTTCCCAGCCCTGGGCCGGGAGGAGCTCCGCCCACCAGCCCTCCAGGACCACCTCCTCCCGCGCCCATGGGACGATCCCCAAAAACTCGAGACAAAAGCTGGTAAAGCCTGGCCGTTCGATGCGTATATAAACGCGTCCTTCTTTGGGCGAGGCTTCTCGGGAAACTGAATAAAACAGGGCGAAACAGGAGAACACGAGGAGCAGGACCAGGGCAAAACCCGGGCGGCCCCGGGCCAACCCGGACAAGGCCCAAACCAGCGTCATCACGTACAGGAAAAGCCCAGGAAGAAGGAGGCCCCAGGGAGGTGCGGGCGGACGAAGCCCCGCCAAATGGGCCCGGAGGGCCTCCGCCTCCAGCCGCGCCTCTCCCCCAAGGAAGGCCCGCCAGGCCCGCACCACGTCCTCTTCCGCGGGGTTCAACGGCAAGAAAACGCGCAGTTCGGCAAAGGGCGAAAGGAGGAGGGGCTCAGGGGGAAGCTCCGCAGGGGAAAGGAACAGGTCCAAAGGGGCGAGAGGCGGGCCGAGGCCCGCCCGCAAGGGCTCCGGCTCCGCCACAAAACGCAGCTCCCCTTCCCCAAGCCTTCTCTCCCCCGCGAACACCGCGGCCTTGAGGAGGAAGCCGCCCGCCTGCACCGGCCAGGGAAGACGCAGACGCGTTTGGGAGAAGGGCCCCACCGCACAGGGCATCACGGCCGTGTAGGTGCCCCTCCCCCGCCAAGGCGAGCCGAACTCCATGCTCACCCGAAGCTCCCCCTGCACCAAGAAGGCCTCGGGGTTCGTGAGGGTGATCCAAAGGGGGTTCACGGCGCCCAGAACGGGCCTTCCTGCCCAACCCAGTTCCAGCTTTATTTCTAAGGCAAGCCCGGAAAACGCCCAAAGGAGCGCAAGAAGGATCATTGAGGGAGGCCGTTGACGGCCTCCAGGGCGTCCTGGGCCAGGACGTCGGCGTAGACCTGGGTCGTGCGGATGGAGGCGTGGCCCAGCTGTTTCTGCACAAGGCGCAGGTTGTAGCGGGAGGCGCGGTAGAGGAGGGAGGCGTAGGTGTGGCGGCAGGAGTGGATGGTGAAGCGCTCGGGGAGGCCGGCCAGGCGGGCGTAGCGCTTGAACATGAGCCAGACGGCCTGGCGGGTGAGGGGACGGCCCCGCGGGGAGAGGAAGAGGAAGGCGTCCGCGGAGGTGGGCTCGCCCACGAGGCGCTTCCACTCCAGGAACTCCGAAAGATGGCGGCGGAGGGCCTCCCCGATGTGGACGCTCCGGGTTTTGCCGCCCTTCCCGCGGCGCACGATGAGCGCGGCTTGGCCGGGCTCGAGGAGGAGGTCGCCCACCCTGAGGTTCACGATCTCCGAGACGCGGAGGCCCGCGTCGAGGGCCACGTGGAGGATGGCCCAGTCCCGCACGGGGGCTTTCCGGCCCCGTCTGAGGGCCTCCTCGGCGGCCCGGCGGGCCACGGCCTTGAGGCGCCGGACCTGCTCGGGGGTCATGAAGTCCTCGAGGGTCAGCTGGAGCGGCATGGTCCCCCCTTTCCCTTCTTGACCAAAGGTGCGCAAAACTTTACCAAAGATCGGGGGCCTCCGAAAGGCCCTTCCTTCCCGCGCTTCCAAGCGGGGTGACTTAACAAAAGGTCGCTTTTGTCAAGTGCGCTAGTCCAGGGCATAGCGCTCGATGATCTTCTTCTCCTCGCCCGTCACCTCCGCGGAAAGCTCGATGTAATCCCGAAGCCCTGAGGTGAGGAGCTTCTCCCTAAAGAGCGAATCCAACTGAAAGATCCCCGCGGAGTTGGTCATGCGCACGTGGATGTGCACGGGCTTCTCCTTCCCTTTTCGGATCTCCACCTTGTCGATGGCCAAGGCGGAGACGGAGTGGATGGTGGGCCGGCCCACCTGGAAGGGGATGCGGGCCCGCCCCTTCTCCATGTCCAGGGCATCGGCCACCTTGAGCACCCCCGCCTCAAGCGTGAGCGGACGCGCATCCACGCGGTGGGCGTACACGGCGTGCAGGACGTCCGCGAGGACCTGGGTTTTGGCCGGTTCCTCGTAGATCCCCGTAAGAAGCTCGTCGGCCAGTTGCGCCGCCAGCACCAAGGAGAGGTCCTCGTGCTCGTCGCGGTGGATGGCGTGGCCGATGTCGTGGAGGGCAGCCGCCAGGGTCACCACCACCTCCGCGTCCTCCGGGGAGAGGCCGTGGTCCAGGACGCCGGGCCGAACCCCGGCCTCCATGAGGAGCCGAAGGAGCCGAAGGCCCAGGCGCATCACGATCCGCACGTGCACGGGGCCGTGGTCGTTGATGCGGAGGCGGTTGATGGCCGTGACGTTGGAGCAGGCCCAGAGGGCCCTGAGGCGGGCGGAGGCCTCGATGGCCCGCCGGAGCTTGGTGAGCTTTTCGTTGGGCATCAGGCGATTTTGAGGTCGCGCCAGCGCTCCCACCAGGCCTTCTGTCCCGCGTGGGCTTGAAGCCTGGCCTCCAAAAGCCGCACGCGCTCGGCGAGGTCGCGCACCTCCTGGGCGAGGTGGAGGAGGAGGGCCTGCCAGCCTTCTTCTCCTTCCCCCCCGAGGGGTTTCACCCTGTTTTCCCCTGTTTCTTGCGAAGAAGCAGAAAACGTTTTTTCGGCGGATTCATGTCTAAAGCGCAGGATGTGGGCCGCCTCCTTTAGGGTGTGCCCGGTTTCGCACAAAGCCTGGAGGTCCCTAAGGAGGCGAAGCCCCTCCTCGGTGAGGAGGAGCTGGTTATTGGGCCCCCGCCGCAGGTGGGGAAGGAGGAGGTCGCGGATGGCCTCGATGCGGTTGCGCACCTGGTTTTCCGTGGAAACGCCAAGCAGGGAGACGAGCTCCCGCACGGTGTACACGGTTTCACCCCCTTTGGTC
>JAUQPF010000034.1 GCA_030550535.1 Candidatus Bipolaricaulota bacterium | reverse complement strand
GAGCGGTGATGGCGAGGACCTTGACCCCGGGGAAGCGCTGGCACAGGGCTTGAAGGCCGTGCAGGCCCCCGCCCGGCATCACAAGGTCGTAGATCACGAGGTCCGGGTGAAGTTCAGAAGCCTTGGCCAGGGTTTCCTCCCCGGTTTGGGCCTCGCCCACCACGCAGAACCCTGCGCGGGAAAGAAGCTTTCGCAAGCCCTCCCGCACCAAGGGATGGTCGTCGGCCACCAGGATTCGAAGCATCAAGAAATGGTACCCCATTCCTCTCCCTCGCTTTTCCACGCGTGCTCCACAGGATCTCCACAATGACGGCTAAAATATTTTTGCTGTGCTGCGACGCGTTCCTGTTCTCTGTGTGCTCCTTTTCGTCGGCGCCTCGGCCGCGGAGCTCACCCTTCGCGAGGCCGTGATCCTTGCGCTCGAGCGCCATCCAGACCTGCGGAAAGCCGAGCTCCAGGTGGCCTCGGCCGAGCTCCAGCTCCAGGCCTCCCAGGCCAAGGCGGTGTGGCCCTCCGTATCGCTGAGTTTGGCTCCAGGACCAGGGGCATGGCCGGCTTTGGGCCTCGTGGCTTCCATGAGCTTGCCTGTGGGCACCACCAACAGGCTTTCCGGCGGGCTTCAGGTTCAGATGGGACCGGAGTCCCTTTTGACGTGGAACTTGGGTTTCTCCTTCACTTTGGATCTTGCGCGGCCCATGGCGGCCGCCGAGCCCCTGGAGACGCTCGCGGCCAACGCGGAGGAGAGCCGCCGGGTCCTGGCCCGCACCCGGAACGCCGTGATCCTCAACGTCATCCAGGGGTACGCGGGCCTCCTTTCCCAGCAAGCCAAGGCGGAGCAGGCGCGAAAAAGCTGGGAAAAAGCCAAGGAAAGCCTGGCCTCCACGGAGGAGAAGGCCAAGGTGGGACTTGCCAGCGAGCTTGAGGTCCTTCAGGCTCGGCTCTCGTTGATCCAGGCCCAGCTCGCCTGGGAACAAGCCCGGGATGATTTCCAGGCCCAAAAGCAGCGGTTTTTCCAGGAGCAACTCGGGCTCGTCGAGGAGCGGGATCTCGTCCCTTTGAGCGTGGATCGGGAAGCGTTGGTTCAGGCCGTGCAGGAGTTCCTGGAAAAGCTTGATCTTGAGGCGGCGGTGGAGGAAGCAAGCGAGGTGCGTGCGGCCAAACAGAAGCTTCAGGAGGCCCAGAAAAGTTTGGAGCAACTCCAGCGTTCTTGGCTTCCCACGGCCACGGTGGAGCTCACCACGGGGCCGACCGGATGGCGCCTTTCCTGGACCCTCCGGCTCGATCTGTTCGCTCCGGAGCGGGCGGCCCAGGTGAGGATGGCCGAGGTTCAGGTGACCGCGGCCCAGCTGAGCCTGGAGACGGCGCGGGCCTCGGCCCGCCAGAAGCTCCTCCGGGAGGTCAACAACGTCCTTTCGGCCCTAAAGGCCCTGGAGCGTCTCCCCCTGGAAGAGGAGCGCTGGGCCTTGGAGGAGGAGATCGCCCGACGCCGCTACGAAGCGGGGATCCTGAGCGAAGCGGAATGGCGGGACTTCCTGGCCTCCAAAGAGGCCTTCCTGCGGGAAGCTAGGGACCGGGAGCTCGCCCTCCTCTCCGCCTACTTGAGCCTCCAGGCAGCGCTGGAGAGGCCTGTGGATTGGGAGGCGTGGATGCCATGAGAAGAGTGCACATGAAGTTCGGGAAAAAGGTTTGGCTCATCCTCCTCGGAGTGGCTGTCGTGGCCACAGGCCTGGCCCTGGGCATCACCCTGAACTCTCGCCGGTCCTCCCCGGCCTCGTCCCTGGGCGCCACTTATACCGTAGCCCGAGGGGATGTCGTCCGCACCATCGTGGCCTACGGCACCGTGGTGCCCAAACAGGAGTACACCTTCACCTTTTCGGGGGCCAAGCTCCAGGAGCTTTTGGTGAGCGTCGGGGACCGGGTCACCAAGGGGCAGGTCCTGGTGCGGCTGGACAGCACCCAAGAGGAATTGGCCCTGCTCCAGGCGGAGCGGGCGCTCGCCGAGGCCAGGGCCCAGGGCGCACCGGCCCTCATCCGCGAGCGCGAGCTTTCGTACAACCTGGCCAAAGCCAACTTGGAGAACACCACCCTCCGTGCGCCCTTCTCCGGAGTGGTCACGGAGATCCGTCAGCCCACGGCGGCCACGGAGAACTGGAGCTTAAGCCTCATCGACACAAGCGAGCTCTTCGTGGAGGTCAACGTGGACCAGCTGGACGTGCCCTCCCTCAAGGTGGGGCAACGGGGCACGGCCGTCATCGAGGCCCTTCCCGACAAGACCTTCCCCGTGGAGGTGGTGAAGATCGGCGGCCGAGCCGTGACGCGCGGCACGTCCACCGTGGTCCCGGTGACGGCCAAGCTTCTCTCCACCGATCCCGCCGTGCTCGTGGGCTACACAGCGCGGGTGGAGATCACCGTGGCCAGCGCCCAGAACGTCCTGCGGGTCCCGGTTTCCGCTCTCGTGCGCGCGGGTCGGGGCTGGGCGGTGATGAAGGTGACAGGGGACCGGGCGGTGAGCCAGGCGGTGACCCTGGGCGTCATCTCCGAGCTATGGGCGGAGATCAAATCGGGTTTGCAGGAAGGGGATGTGATCCTTCTCAACCCCTCGCGCCCAGCCTCAACCCCAACACCCCAGTCCAGCCTTCCCACCCCGCCTGCGGGCATGCCGGGCTTCGCCCCGCCCAGTGGGCCATGAACCCCCTTGTGGAGCTGCGCAAGGTGGTGAAGGACTACCCCATGGGGGCCACCTCCTTTCGGGCCTTGCGGGGGGTGGACCTCGCGGTGGGGGAGGGCGAGTTCTTGGCCATCACGGGGCCCTCCGGCTCCGGGAAGTCCACGCTCCTTCACCTCATGGGCGCGCTGCATCGCCCAACCCAGGGTCAGGTTCTGTTCGAAGGGCAGGACTTGGCGGAGCTTTCGGTCGATGAGCTGGCCCGCCTGCGCAACGCCAAGATCGGTTTTGTCTTCCAACAATTTCATCTCCTTGCGCGCCTGACGGCCTGGGAAAACGTGGCCCTGCCCATGGTCTATGCCCGGGTCCATCCGGCCGCGCGTCGCGAGCGGGCGCTCGCGGCTTTGGCCCGGGTGGGCCTTTCCGCCTTCGCCCATCACCGCCCCAACCAGCTCTCCGGCGGGCAGCAGCAGCGGGTGGCCATTGCCCGGGCCCTCGTGAATAACCCCAAACTCCTTTTGGCCGACGAGCCCACGGGGAACCTCGACACCCGCACCGGCCAGGAGATCGTGGAGCTTTTTGTCTCCCTGCATGGGGAGGGACGCACCGTGGTGATCGTGAGCCACGAGCCGGAGATCGCGGCGAGGGCCGAGCGCATCGTGATCTTGAGGGATGGCCTCGTGCAGGAGGAGCGGCGTGCGCGCGGGTGACCTCTTGCGCACAGCTTTGGCCGCCCTTGCCCTGCATCGGCTGCGCGCGGCCCTCTCCGTCCTGGGCATCGTGATTGGGGTGGCCGCGGTGGTGGCCACGATCTCCTTGGTGAGCGGGGCCACCGCCCAGATGAAGGCGCGCATCGCAGGGCTAGGGATCCGCACCATCACGATCAACGTTTTTCCCACGGCGATCCAGTCGGCCGCGGCGGCCCGCACCCTCACCCAGGAGCTCACCGATCGCCTGGCCGCCGCGGAGCACGTGTCCTTGGTCGTGCCCATCGCCCAAAGCCGCGGAAGCGTGAGCCTAGGGACACAGTCCCGGGACCTCTCCCTCCTCGGGGTGACGCCCGATTACCTCCACCTGTTCGACAAGTTCTACCCCCTGGCCGGCCGGTTCATTCACGAGTTGGACGCCGGGCAGAAGATCGCGGTGCTTGGGGCTAACGTGGCTCGCGACCTCTTCCCCCTAGACGATCCGGTGGGGCAAGTTCTCACCGTGGAGTTGGCCGGCCAGAAGGTGCCCTTCCGGGTGGTGGGGGTGATGGTGGCCCGGGGCACCATCGGGAACCAAACCCTCGACGACTACGTGTATGTGCCGCTTTCCACCCTACAGGGCCTCACGGGCAGTCGGCAGTTCACCACCTACATTGCCCAGGCGGTGGATGCGGAGTCCGTGGAAAAGGCGGCCGCTGCCATCGAGGGCGTTTTGGCTGCCACGTTTGCCGCGGTGACCGCGCAGGCCCAGGCCACCCCCACGGCCGTGTTCGGCCAGCGCGGCACGGCCGCCTTCTTCGCTGCAGGAAGGACCTCCCGATTGTCTCCCTATTCCGTGACCGTGCAGAAGGCGGTGATCGAGACCTACGAGGAGAGCGTGCGCACGATGACCCTGATCCTGGGGAGCGTGGCCGCCATTTCCCTCCTTGTGGGCGGGATCGGGATCATGAACATCATGCTCGTGTCCGTGGTGGAGCGGACCAGGGAGATCGGGATCCGCATGGCCGTGGGCGCCCGCCGTCGGGACATCCGCAATCAGTTCCTGGCGGAGGCCTTGGTGATTTGCCTTCTGGGTGGGCTTCTGGGACTGGGCGTGGGGTGGCTTTCGGCTTGGTTGGGCTCGCTCTTTGGAAGGTGGCCGTTCGTGATCCGTGGGTATCCGGCCCTCGTGGCCGTGGGCTTTTCCGCGCTTGTGGGCCTTGGGTTTGGGCTTTATCCGGCGGTGCGCGCCTCCCGCCTGGATCCCGTGGAAGCCCTGCGCTACGAGTAGGGGAAAAAGGGTCGTTCATCCTTACGGCCTCAAAACATAATGCCTCGTTTAGTGTGTCTGGGCGGCATTGGAGAAACTTTTGTACTTGGTGCTCAGCAACTTGAACGAGCGCCTAGAAGAGCGTCGGCTGCGGACCCTCATGGAGCAGGAACGGGTGAAGAAGCTGGAGGAGCTCCGAGGCGAGCTTAAAGAGATCGAGTGGGGCCATCAGATCCGGTCCTACGTGCTCCAGCCTTACCAGCTCGTGAAGGATCATCGCACGGAGGTGGAGGTGGGGAACGTCCAGGCCGTGCTGGACGGAGAGCTTTGGCCCTTCATCTGGGCCTGGCTTGAG
>JAUQPF010000029.1 GCA_030550535.1 Candidatus Bipolaricaulota bacterium | reverse complement strand
CGCGTGGGACCTTAAGGTCCTCCACGGGACCCGCGAGGGTGAGGAGGTCCCGGGTGTAGTACCCGTTGGCCTTGGTAGGATGCTCCGCAAGGTACAAGGCCCGCTCCTCCCGCATGAGCCGCTCCAGAAGCTCCTTAACCATGGCCTTGATCTGCTCTCCCACTTCCCTTAGGATCTCTTCGCGGGTTTTGTCCGCGATAGGGGCCTTCCCTCCTTTCGTTTCCACGTTTTTCTGGGAAGGCTACCATGCTACCCTGTGGACACACTTCCCGAGACACTACCGTCCACTCCGTCCCCTAATGGAGAAACTTGCAAAGGATCTTCACGTAAGTGCCCGTACCAAATTCTTAGGGATCCGGCGTGATATCCCTGAGCTTATGAACGCTGCCGATGCCTATGTGATGTCCTCGGCCTGGGAGGGGATGCCCATGGTCCTCCTTGAGGCTCATGCCTCAGGCCTTCCCGTGGTGGCCACCGATGTGGGCGGCAACCGCGAAGTGGTGATTGATGGCGTGACAGGTTTTCTTGTTCCCCCAAAGGATCCCGAGGCTTTGGCCCAAGCCATGCTCCGGCTCATAGAATTGCCCGAGGAAAAGCGCCAAAGGATGAGAGAAGCCGCTCGCCAGCACATTTTGGCCAACTTCAGCTTGGACCGAGTGGTTGACCAGTGGGAAGCCTTGTATCGCGAGCTTTCAGCTAAAAAAGGGATCGTGTTATGAAGATTGCCGTCATTGGGAACCAGGCGTTTTCGCTTTGGAACTTCCGTGGGCCGCTGATCCGAGCCTTGGTGGAAAGAGGCCATGAGGTATGGGCCCTGGCCCCGGATTACAACCCTGAAACCTGGAAAGCCATCGAAGCCCTGGGCGCCAAACCCCTGAATTACCGCCTTTCTCGCACCGGGCTTAACCCCATAAGGGATCTTTTGGACTCCCTGTGGCTTTTCTTACTTCTGCGAGAGCTTAAGCCTGATGCGACCTTGGCCTACGCCATAAAGCCCGTGATCTACGGAACCCTAGCCGCTTGGCTTTCCCGCGTGCCCAGAAGATATGCCATGATCGAAGGTTTGGGATACGCTTTCACAATCTCGGGCCAAAAGGAGCCTTTAAAACGCCGATTCCTTCGTTGGGTTGCGAAAACGCTCTACCGCTTGGCCTTGCCCAAAGCGACCCTTGTGTTTTTCCTTAACCGGGACGACCTAACAGAATTTGTGGAAAGAGGGTTGGTCCCGAAGGAGAAGGTCTTCTTGCTCGGCCCAATTGGTGTGGACTTGGAGCACTTTTCGCCTGCTCCTCCGGTGAAAGACCCTGTAACGTTTCTCCTCGCGGCCCGGCTCCTAAGAGAAAAGGGGATCGTGGAGTTCGTGGAGGCCGCAAAGAGGGTGAAGGAAAAGCACCCGAACACAAGGTTCATCCTCCTTGGCGGTTTAGACACCAATCCTGGAGCGATACGGAAGGAAGAGGTGGAAAGGTGGGTAAAAGAAGGCATCGTGGAGTGGCCCGGCCATGTTTCCGATGTCCGGCCTTGGCTTTCCCAGGCCAGCGTTTTCGTGCTCCCTTCTTATTACCGCGAGGGTGTCCCGCGTAGCATTCAAGAAGCCATGGCCATGGCGCGGCCGGTGATCACCACCGATGCCCCAGGGTGTCGGGAGACGGTCATCCCCGGGGTGAACGGTTTTCTTGCGCCTCCTCGGGATGTGGAAGCTTTAGCTTCCGCCATGGAGCGCTTCGTCCTTGAGCCCGAGCTCATCGAACGGATGGGCTGGGAATCCCGCCGAATCGCCGAGGAACGTTTTGATGTCCACAAAATCAACGAAGTCCTCCTCCGCGAAATGGGCCTTTAAGTCTGCACGCCGCTGGGCATTCTACTAGTGTTGAGTTGTTGGGTGCAAGATATTGGTGTAATTTTTAGGTGCGTCGGAGGTGAACCATGGCTAGGTTTTCAGTCACGGTGGAGCCCAGACTGCTTGCGGAGGCGATGAGGTTAGCAGGAGTGAAGCGGAAGCGGGAAGTGATCGAGCTTGCCCTGCGGGAATTTGTTCGCAGGCGCCGCCTCGAGGAACTGCGCCGCCTCGCGGGGTCAGGTTTGGTGGAATGGGCTCCTGAAGATCTAGACCAGTGGCGCAAAGAAGCTACGGAAAGGAACTCATGAGCACGACTTGGGCCAAAGGGGTGCTGCTGGATACGTCCGTCTGGGTCCGTTACTTTCGCCCTCAGAGGTATAAAAAACTCAAGACGGAGGTTGAAAAGGTCCTTGCGGCCGGATCCGTGTTCACTTGTTGGGTGGTGAAAGCCGAGCTTCTTGTGGGAGCGAAAGACGAGGCGGCCTTGGAGCGGCTTCTCGCTGAATTCCAAGCTTTGGAAGACGTCGCCCTCACTCCAGCGGTATGGGAAGGGGCGGCTCGCTTGGGCCACACCCTGAGGCGCCAAGGGTTTTTGATCCCGCTTCCAGACCTTCTGATTGCACAGGCCGCTATCTCCGCGGGGCTTGAGCTTTGGCATGCCGACGAGCATTTCGAACAAATTCAAAGGATCACCCCTTTGAAGACGAGGTCATTTTTGCAAATCGAGGAAAACGATAATCGGTCTTGATACTAGCCGGGTAAGCCTCGAAGGGAACAGCGGCCTCCTTCCGCAAAACGCCGCTGGGAAGGGTAGCGAAGGGATGGATAAAAAGGAAGCCATGACCAGGCCATCAATCGCACCGATCCCTCGGGATGTCGAGAGATGGTTTCCCACGGGGTGACTGTCATGAAGAGCCCGAGCTCATCGAACGGATGGGCCGGGAATCCCGCCGAATTGCTGAGGAACATTTCAATGTCCACAAAATCAACGAAGTCCTCCTCCGCGAAATGGGCCTTTGAGATAAGAAGGTCGTTGTACAGCTTGGCCGCGCACAAGAAAAGGCTTAGAATTCAATTTTGATGATCGCGTGGGTTGGCGTCGTAGCTTTTTTTGTGGCCATGGGCGCAACCCTCGTGCTCATCCCCAGGTTGCGCGCAGCCGGCATCACCGGGAAGGACCTCCACAAACTTGGGCAGCCCGAGATCCCGGAGATGGGGGGCCTGGCGTTCGTGGCGGGCTTCACTCTGGGGGTGCTCCTCGCCATCGCCCTAGAGGCGTTCATTCCCACCGTTCTCCCCGTGGATTTTCTCGCCCTCCTTGCGGTCCTGAGCACGGTGCTCCTCACCGCCCTGGTGGGGATCCTTGATGACCTTTTGGGAATGCACCAAGCGGTGAAAGCCTTCTTGCCGGTGTTGGCGGCGCTGCCGTTAGTAGCCATCCGTGTTGGGCACACCACTCTCTCCATCCCCCTCATCGGGCAGGTGAACTTTGGGTTGGCCTACTCTTGGGCGCTCGTCCCTTTGGGCGTCACGGGCGCGGCCAACGCCGTGAACATGCTGGCTGGGTTCAATGGAGCGGAATTGGGGATGGGTTTAGTGGCCATGGGAGGCCTTGCCGCCGTGGCCTGGAAACTCGGCGAGCCCACGGCTTTGGCCCTTCTCCTTGCGGGAATGGGCGCAGCTTTGGGGGTGCTCTTCTTTAACTGGTACCCCGCGAGGATCTTCGTGGGCGATGTGGGCACGCTCTCTATCGGCGCGATCCTCGCCGCAAGCTGCATCGTGGGCAACTTCGAAGCCGCTGGTCTGATCGTCATTCTCCCTTACGCCCTGGACTTTGTGCTCAAAGCCATGCACGGTTTTCCCTCCAAAGGCTGGGCGGGGGATCTTTGCTCCGACAAAAAACTTCGCTGCCCGGCCAATGGGCCGGTGGGCTTGGGCCAGGCCATCCTCAAGGTCACGGGCGGATTGCATGAGCGCACCCTCACCCTAGTGCTCGTGGGCTTCGAAGCCCTCTGCGCGGCAGGGGCCGCGCTCCTTTACTGGCTCCGGGGGTAACCGTTCGTTAGCGCAAGGGAACCAGCCTCAAGGGCTTTCGCGTATACGACCAAGAGGCCAGCGCGTTATACTTTGTGCGCGAACTCCATGGGAATAGCGTGCATTGAAGGCCGCGTGCGAGGACCCAAGGGAGAAAAAAAGCGTCCGTTTTCTTGTGAATAGCGGCGCGACCTACTCCCTCCTTCCTGAGCCCATATGGAAGGAGATCGGGCTTGAGCCAAAGCACGAACATGCGTTCGTGCTCGCCGACGGCCGAACCCTCGTGCGAAAAGTTTCGGAGTGCTACATCAGTTTGCCACAAGGGGAGGCCCACACCCCCGTGATCCTCGGAGAAGCCGACGATGAAGCCCTGCTCGGCGTGGTGACCCTGGAAATCCTGGGGCTTGTGTTCAACCCGTTCAAGCGGACGCTCGAGCCCATGCGGATGCTCTTGGTTTAGAGCCGAAAGCCAAGCTCCAGGGCTTGGAGATTCTCCTGAGCTCCGCGGCCGGAGCTTGCGGCGCGCCGTAAAGGCTCCAAAGGAAAGAAGCCAAGCTTCGCCAAAAAGCCCAGGGCGGCCACAGGAGCAAGGCGACCGGGGTCGCCGGGGCGGTTCCCGCTTGTTTTTTCCACGAACGGCCGCACCTCCACGCGCAAATTCTCGGGAAATGGCCCCCCCGCCGAAGCGGAGTCCAACACAAGAAGGCCGCCCTTCTCCACCAGGCCAACGGCCTCGGAAAAGGCCCGCGTGTGGAGGATCACCGCCACCTGGGCCTCCCGAAAGTACGGGGAGAGGATGGGTTCGTCGGCGATCACGAGCTCGGAGTGCACGGGCGTACCCATGACCTCCGCGCCGTAGGCGTAGCGCAGGGCCACCTCCTTCCCCTCCTCGGCCATGGCCTGGGCGAGGAGCCTTCCGGCGAAGACGATGCCTTGGCCGCCGATCCCCGAGATCCGCAGGCGCAGCTCAGCCACGGCTTTCCCCCCTTAGGGCGCGCAGGAAGCCCGGGCGGTCGCGCACGATGTATTCGCCCACGGGGATCTCGTCGGGGCCGGCCTGGCCCACGGGCTTGCTTTGGGCCCGCAGCCACTTCAGGGCTTCCACCGGAGCCATGGAGAGCCTCCCGCCCACCCGGGCCGGGCACGGGCTCACCACCTCCACGAACCGGAAGCCCTCCATGGAGAGGGCCTTCACCAGGGCCTTTTCCAGTTGAGGGAGGTGGGCGGTGGTCCAACGGGCGGCGTAGTTGGCGCCGGCCGCGGCCACCACCTGGACCACGTCCATGGGATGCTCGGGGTTCCCGTAGGGCGTGGTGGAGGTGGGAAGGCCATGGGGCGTGGTGGGGCCCACCTGGCCCCCGGTCATGGCGTAGACGAGGTTGTTGACCATGATCACGAGGAGGTCCGCGTTCCTTCGGGCGGCGTGAAGGAGGTGGTTCCCGCCGATTCCGGCGATGTCGCCGTCGCCGCCCACCACGATCACCTGGAGCTCCGGCCGGCGAAGCTTGATCCCTAAGGCCGTGGGGACGGCGCGGCCGTGGGCCACGTGGAGGCTATCGGCCAAAAAGTGGGGGCTTGGGATCCAAGCGGCGCAGCCGATTCCCGCCACGAACACGGTCTTTCGAAGTTCCATCCCCGCCTGAACGAGGGCGCGCAGGATGGCCCCAGCCACAAGGCCGTTCCCGCAGCCTGGACAGAAGGCCGTAGGCAAGGCTTCTGAACGCAGGAAAACATGTAGGGGGTGGACGCTCATCCGGCAACCTCCAAAACCCTTTCCGCGAGCTCCTCCGGATAGATGGGGATCCCCCCGCCGATCTTGGAAAAGCGAAGGACCGGGGAGCGACCAGCTACCACCCTCTCCACATCCCACACCAACTGGCCTAGGCTGAGCTCGGGAACAAGGATGGCTTTCACCCGCGCGGCGAGCTCCCGGATGGGCTCCTCGGGAAGGGGCCAAAGGGTTTTGAGGACGACGACGCCCACGCTGACCTTCCCCGCAAGGAGTTTGCGGGCGGCAAGGGCGCTGCGCGCCACCGACCCGTAGGCCACGATCCCCACCTCGGCCTCCTCCACGCCCACAGCCTCGTAGCGGAAGAGCTCCTCCCGGTTGAGCCAGATCTTTTCCCACAGGCGCTCCACAAGCTCGCGGTGCGCATGAGGATCAGAGGTCTGGCGCAGGCCCCACGCGTCGTGGGTGGAGCCGGTGACGAGGAGGGCGTGCCCTTCGCCCAGGCGGGGCATGGGCGGGGGAACCCGGGGATCCGGGGAGCCGAAGGGCGGTTCATGATCCTTGGGACGGCGGCGCTCCACCCGCTCCACACCTTCCGGGACGCGCACGGTCTCCCAGGTGTGGGCCAAAAGCTCATCGGAAAGGAGGATCACCGGGGTGCGCAGCCTCTCCGCGGTGTTCACGGCGAACACTGTGAGCTCAAAGCAATCCTGCACGGAAGACGGGGCGAAGACGGGGATGATCTGATCTCCGTGGCGGCCGAAGCGGGCCTGCAGAAGGTCGCCCTGGGCGGCCTTGGAGGCCTGGCCTGTGCCCGGGCCGGCGCGCATCACGTCCACCACCACAAGGGGGGTCTCCGTCATCACCGCGATCCCTAGGCCCTCCTGCATGAGGGAGAAGCCTGGGCCGCTTGTGGCCGTCATGGGTTTGGCGTCGGCCCAGGAGGCGCCGATGAGGAGGAAGATGGCGGCGATCTCGTCCTCGGCCTGAAGAAAGATGCCGCCCCGCTTGGGAAGCTCGCGGGCCATGTGCTCCATGATCTCGGAGGAGGGGGTGATGGGATAGCCCGCGTAGAAGTCCACGCCCGCGGCCAGGGCTCCCTCGGCCACGGCGATGTTCCCCGACCAAAATCTCCTAAGGCTCATCGAAAAGGCCGATGGCCCGAGCCTCGCGCTCGTAGGGCTCGGGAAGGGCTGGGGGCTCGCGCGGGATTTCCAAAGCCGCGGCGGGCCGGGGAGGCTCGGCCACGTCCGCCCGGCAGAAGTCCACAAAGGGGCAGTACTTGCACTGGTCGTATTCCCAGTCGGATTTGTCGGGAAGAGGCGGGAGCTCCCCGCGCACGAAGATGAGCTCCCTTAGCCGTTCAAATTCGGAAAGGACGCGCCTCACCTCGGCACGGTCCAGCTCCACCAGGAACTCCCGCAGCTCCTGGGTGGCCTTGTTCTCGGCGAGGATGATCCCTTGGGGGATGCCGAAGTAGTGGAGGTAGAGCTGGAGCTGGAGGTAATGGTCACGCCGAGGGGCGATCGCCATCTGGTCGAAGTTGTAGGGGTGGACGGTCTTGATCTCCACCACGTAGTTTTTGCCGGAAAGGGAGACGATGGCGTCGGCCCGGCCGTGGAAAAGGGCGCCCTCGGGAATGGGAACTTCCGCGGCCACCACGATCCCTAAGCCATAGAGGGCTTGCACGATGCGGCGGTGAGCGTCCTCGCCCACCGCGAGCTTGCGGGCCGTCTGGCCGTCCAGGGGCGGCCGGGGAAAGCCCTTCACCGTGTAGAAGATCTGGCGCGGGCACTTCCCCACCTCGGAAACGTAAAAATAATCGCGCTCGCGAGGGGGCTCCTCCCGCTGAAAATACTCCTCCAAAAGCTCGATGAGCATGACCGCGGAGTCTAATCCGCCGGCTCCGGAGGCACAACGCCCGCGTCGTCGAGGATATCGAGGACGTCGAGCTCCGTAACCTGGGCCGGAACGCCAAGAAGGCCCGCGAGGCTGGGCTCGGTGCCCCCCTGATCGCCGGAGACGAGCTCCTTCACGTAGAGGCCTGATTCGCAGGTGAGCTCAAGCTCGGCCTCCGTGGGGGAAAGGAGGCGCCCTTGGGCGGAGAGGACGCGGCGGCGGCGCACCAGGTCGGCCCGGCGGTGGCGCACCCGCTCCGGCGTGCGCTGGCGGACCTCGCCCACTAAGCTCCCCACGGCCTGGGCGAAGGCCTCCGGCTCCACGGGCGCGGAGAACGCCACCCGCGCTCGGTAGCGCTTGGCGAATTTCCCAGCCTTCACCTTCTCCTCCAGCTCGGGGGTGGCGGGCTGGAGGTCCAGAAGCTCCACGGCCCCCCCGCTTCGGCGCCGCACCTCTTCCGCAACCCAGGCGAGGTCGATCGCGCGGCGGCGGGGGCTCTCCACGGTGAGGAGGAAGGGCCGTCCCCGGCCGAGCATGCGGGCATCCGCGTCCTCCCGGCCCGCCCCATGGAGGTGGCCACCTGTTCCACCCGTGGCCTCCAGGAACACCGGGAGCACGAGCTCTTCCACGGAGGTGGCCGCGAGTTTCCCGGTACCCCCACAAACTTCACAGCCCCTTCCCCGGCAATGGGGGCAAGTCCAGGTCGTCTGGGCCAGCCCCCGCGCGAGCTTCCGGTAGCGGCCGTAAAAGACCACGGGGTTCACCCGCAGCTCCACCTTGTCCTTCTCGATGTCCACGAGGAACTGGAGATCGGGGCGGGCGTAGTCCACAGTGGCCGTGCGCCCCCGCGCCCGTAGGACCTCCTCGAAGGCCTGGCCCAGGGCCCGGTTGAGGTGGCGGCGAAGGGGCTCGGCCCAGGGCGAGGGGAATTTCTCGGCCAGGAACTCCTCTGTGGCCTCAAGCCGTGGGGAGAGGTGCACGCCGAAGAGGAAGGTTCGGAATTCGTAGCCTTGGGCCAATTCCGCCGCTTTCTCCGCCCAGAAGGGGACGCGGGCGAAGGCCCCGCCGCACACCCAGCACCGCTCGGGCAGGGTGGGCCCAAACCCCAGGGCCTGGCGGAGGAGGGCCCCCCGCTCGGCGTTGGGGAGCCCGCCGGGAAGGAGGGCGAACCTCCGGCCCAGGCAAGGGTCGCAGATGGGGCCGGCCTCCAAAAGCCGCTTGGCCAAGGAAAGCGGATCCACGCGGAGATTTTCCGCGTTGCGTTCGTTTTGGGCAAAGCTATACTCCAAAAGGATCGGGGCGTGGCGCAGCCTGGAAGCGCACCTGCTTTGGGAGCAGGGGGTCGCTGGTTCAAATCCAGTCGCCCCGACCATATTTTTCCGGGGAAGGAGCGGGGATGGAAAAACTCGTGAGCCTGGCGTTGAGCGTGCTTAGGGACCTGGGCGCGGAGTTTGGGGAAGCGCGGGTTGAGCGCAGGGTGGATGAGTCCGTGCGCACAAAGAACCTGGAGGTGGAGGTCCTCTCCCGGCGGGAGTCCGCGGGGATCGGCATTCGCGTGCTGTACAAGGGAGCCTGGGGGTTTGCCGCCACAAGCGACCTTTCCGAGGCCGGGATTCGCCGGGCCGCGGAACAGGCCCTGGCCATCGCCAAGGCCTCAGCCACCCTCCTTCGGGAGCCGGTGCGGCTGGCCCCCGAGCCCGTCCATCGGGGAACCTACGTGACGCCGGTGAAGAAGGACCCGCTTTCCGTGCCCATCCAGGAGAAACTCGCCCTCCTTTTTGCCGCGGCCGAGCGGATCCTCAAGGTCCCAGGGATCGTCATGGCCAAGGGGAGCATGGCCGCCTGGCGCATCGAGAAGTGGTTCGGAAACACGGAGGGGAGCGAGATCCACCAGGTGATCGTGAGCACGGGGGCAGGGATCGAGGCCTATGCCGCCAAACCCGGGGAGATGCAAAAGCGGAGCTTCCCCAACTCCTTCGGCGGGGACTTCGCCAACGCCGGCTACGAGTTCGTGGAGTCCTTGGGCCTGGTGGAGAACGCCGAGCGCATCGCGGAGGAAGCTGTGGCCCTCCTTTCCGCGCCCGTCTGCCCCACCGGTGTTTTCGACGTCATCATCGACGGGTCGCAGATGGCCCTGCAGGTGCACGAGTCCCTTGGGCACCCCTCGGAGCTGGACCGCGTCCTGGGCACCGAGCTCTCCTACGCGGGCGGAAGCTTCCTCACCCTGGAGAAGCTCGGGAAATTCCGGTACGGTTCGGAGATCGTGAACATCGTGGCCGATGCGACCGCGCCGGGGGGCCTGGGCACGTTCGGCTACGACGACGAGGGGGTGGAGGCCCAAAGGGTGGACCTCGTGCGGGAGGGGGTCTTCGTGGGGTACCTCAGCTCGCGGGAGACGGCGGGGAAACTCGGGCTTCCTCGGAGCAGCGGGGCGGCCCGGGCCTCGAGCTGGGCGCGCATCCCCCTTGTGCGCATGACCAACATCAACCTCCTGCCGGGGAAGGGGCGTCTTGCGGACCTCATCGCGGACACGGAATACGGGATTTACTTCGAGACCAACAAGTCCTGGTCCATCGACGACCGGCGTGTGAACTTCCAGTTCGGGACGGAGATCGCTTGGGAGATCAAAAACGGTAAAAAGGTGCGGTTGCTCAAGAACGCCCTGTACACCGGGATCACCCCGGAGTTCTGGGGCTCCTGCGTAGCCATCGCGGGCCCCGAGGAGTGGCGGCTTTGGGGGCTTCCCAACTGCGGGAAGGGCGAGCCGGGCCAGGTCATGCAGGTGGGCCATGGTGCGGCGCCCGCGAAGTTCAAAAACGTCCAGGTGCGGGGGGCGGCATGATCCTTGCGGAGTTCTCCATCACCCCTATTGGGGCAGGCGAGTCCCTCTCGGAGTACGTGGCGGAGTGCCTCCGGATCGTGCGGGAAAGCGGGCTTCCCCATGAGCTCACGGCCATGGGCACGATCGTGGAGGGGGAGTGGGACGAGGTCATGGCCGTGATCAAGGCCTGCCATATGGCCGTGCGCGCTAAATGCCGGCGCGTGTCCACCCTCATCAAGATCGACGACCGGGAGGCCCCGCCCGGCCGGATCAGGGCCAAAGTGGAGTCCGTCCTGAAAAAACTAGAACAGGCCTAGGATGTAGTGGGCGAGGAAGTAGTAGATCGGGGCGGAGGCGAGGATCCCGTCGATCCGGTCCAGGACCCCGCCGTGCCCGGGGAAGAAGCGGCCCGTGTCCTTCACTCCCGCGGCCCGCTTCACCAATGACTCGAAGAGGTCCCCCAGTTGGGCGAAGGCGCCCACCCCGAAGCCCATGATGAGGGCTGGGGCCCAAAAGCGCGGCAGGTCCGCCAAGAACCCCGGGAAAAGAAGGCCGGCGAACCCAGAGAGGAGGAGGCCACCGGCCACGCCTTCCCAGGTCTTGGCCAGGGACACCCGGGGGAGCACGCGGTGCCGGCCCAGGAGACTCCCCACGAAATACGCGCCGGTGTCGTAGCCCCAGACGATCAAGAGGAAGTGCAAAACATGCCAGAATCCCCCCCTGCGGTGGAACATGAGGACGAACCCGAGCATGGCGGGGATGTAGAGGAGCCCGAAGATCCCGGCCACGGAGGCCAGGAACCCTTCCTGCGTTCCCTTGCGGGAGAAGCTGTAGATCACAAGGAAATAGGCAAAAGCGAAGGCCAGGATGAAGGCGAACTCGCCCTCCTTGGGGAGAAGAAGGAAGAGGAAAGCGGGGATGGCAAAGAGGAAGGCCTCCTTGGGGAGGGCTACGCCCAAGCGGGCCACAAGGCCGATGTACTCCCAGCCGGCACCCACGCCCACCACGGAAAGGAGCAGGGCCACCAGCCAGTCCTGCGAAAAACGGTCCGCTACCCAGAAGATGGCGAGCACCGTGGGGATGGCCAGGGCTGCGGTGAGGAGCCGAAGCTTTAGATCCTTCAAACCGTCACCTTTCCGAAGTTCCGGGTGCGCCCTTGGAAATCGCGCAGGGCCAAAAGAAGCTCCTCTTCCGTGAAGTCGGGCCAGAGGGTGGGGGTGAAATAGAACTCGGTGTAGGCGGCCTCGAAGAGGAAAAAGTTGGAGAGGCGCTGGTGACCTCCGGTGCGGATGATGAGGTCCGGATCAGGCAAGGCCCCCCCAGGAAGGAGCTCCCTAAATCGCTCCAAGGTGAGCTCCTCAGGCCGAAGTTTCCCCTGCGCGGCCAACTCCACGGCGCGCCGGGCGGCAATGAGGACGTCCCAACGGCCCCCGAAGTTCAGGGCCACGGTGAACACCAGGTTCCCCCCCTCTTTCGTGGCATCCCGCGCCTGCTCTAGCGCCTCGCGAAGACGCGGGGGGAAAGGCCCAAGATCCCCAAGGATCCGAAGCTGAACCCCGTTTTTCACGAGCTCCTCCACGCGGGTGCGGGCGAACTCCTCCAGGGTGGCGAAAAGGAACTCCCGTTCCGCCTGGGGGCGGTCCCAGTTCTCCGTGGAGAAGGCGAACACGGTGAGGTAGGGGAAGAGCTTCTCTTGGGCCACGAAGCGGGCGATGCGCTCCACGGTCCGGCCGCCCTGGCGGTGGCCCTCGGTGCGGGGAAGGCCCCGGGCTTTGGCCCAGCGGCCGTTCCCGTCCATGATGATGGCCACATGCTGGGGAAGGGGGCGGGCCCGCACCTCCTCAAGGAGCCGGGATAAAGACACGCCGCACCTCCCAAAGGGTTGGGAACGGCCCCACCACCAAAAGCACGTCCTCCACAGAAAGCCGGGAGGCCAAGCGCTCCGCGGCCTCCGCAAGCTCCGAAGGAGGAACGCTCTCCGCCCAGAAGAACGCGGGACGCAGGACTTTGAACATTTCCTCGACCACTGTGGAGGAGGGATGGGCGAGGAGCAAGTGCCGCTGTCCCCTATGGGGCGGAAGGGGCTCCAGCGCCAGGGAGAGGGCCTGAGCGGCCGCCGGGCTTTGGGCGGCGTCCAGCACCACCCAGGGCCCGCGATGCACGAGCTCAAACCGGCAAGGGAGGAAGAGCCGGTGAAGACCTTCCTCCACGGCGGCGCGCGAAAGCCCAAACCCTCCAAGGAGCTCGGCCAGGGTGGCCAGGGAAACCGCGAGGTTTGGGGCCTGGTACGCCCCAAGGAAGGGGGTCTCGAACGGCCCCAGGGAGAAAGGATCGGAACGGGAGTGCCAGACGGCCCGATCCCAACGAAGCTCCAAGAGCTCCACGTCCTGGGGGTCCACGAGGCTCAAGGCGGCACCGACGGCCCGGCAGGCCTCGGCCAAGGCCACCAAGGCCTCCTCCTCCACGGTGAGGAGGGGGACACCCGGCTGGGCCAGCCCCTTCACCTCCCACTCCGCGCTCTCCGGAGGAACGACGTGGGTGAGGAGGGAAAGCCGCGGCCGCAGGCAGTTCGTGGGATCCCAGGGACCGCCTATGGTGCGCTCCAAAAGGACGAGCTCGGCCTCTGCGGCGGCGAAGTGGGCCAAGGCCGCGGCGAGCACGGCCTCCTGGGGCGTGGGCCGGCCCAGTTCCTCGAAGTCCTCCCAGGGGCGCACCGCCTGAATCACCAAGGCCTCCAGGCGCGCGCGGGACAGGGGCTCACCCCCAAGCCGCGCGGCCTCCCAGGGATGGGGATGGTCGGGGGAGGTCACCACGCCCACGGGGATGCCGGCCGCGTTGAGGACGCTCTCGAGGACCCCGATCACCGAGGTTTTGCCGTGAGCCCCGGCCACGGCGACGACGGGGAGGCCTTCCTCAGGATGCCCGAGGTGGGCCAGGAGCCGGCGCACCCGGCCCAGGCCCGGAAGCGCCTCCTGGGAGAGCTCGGCCCAGATGCTCACCGCTCGCCCCCAAGGAGGCGAAGGAGCCGGATTTTTCGAGCCCGTAGCTCCTGGGCCCGCCCCTCCGCCTCGGCCACGACCTCCTCCGGCGCCCGCTCCCGAAACTCCGGGCTTGCCAAGCGCTCCTCCAGGCCCGTAAGCTCCGCCTCCACCTTGGCCAGGGTCTTGCGGAGGCGCGCCTCCACCGCCGCCCAGTCCAGCTTCCCTTCAAGAGGGATGAAGAAGGAAAGGTCGGCGGCGAGGCCGTGGGCCGCGGTGGCGGGAGCCGCGGCCCCCAAGGCCAGCCGGGGCCGCACCCGCGCCAGGCGCGCCAGCGCCGGCCCTAGCTCCGAAAGGATCCGCTCCGCTTGCGCCCCCCCGGTCACCACGAGCTCCAGTTCCCGGCCCGGATCGAGCCCGAGCTCCGCCCTCAGGGCTCGCACCTCCCGCACAAGCGCCTGGAACGCGGAGAGGACGGCCTCGGCCTCCGGGTCTCGAAGGCTCGGATCGCTCTTGGGGTACGCGCTCCGCGAGACCTCCATCCCTAAATAGCTCCCGATCTCCTCGGTGATGTAGGGGAGGACAGGGTGAAGGAGGCGGACGATGGCCGCGAGGAGGGTGCGCAACACGAGCTGGGCGGTGCGCCGGGCCTCCAGGTCCTCCCCGTAGAGCCGAACCTTAGCGAGCTCCAGATACCAGTCGCAGACCTCGCCCCACACGAAGTGGTACAGGCTCTCCGCGGCCAGATGGAAGAGGTAGCGCTCCAAGTAATCGCGGACCTCGTCGATCACTGCCTGAAGCCGGGAGAGGACCCAGCGGTCCTCCCAGGCGAGCGGCCGGCCGGAAAGGGCGAGCCCCTCGGGGAGATCCTCCGTGTTCGTGAGGATGAAGCGGGCCATGTTCCAGATCTTGTTGAGAAAGTCGCGGGACTCATCGAGGAGGCTGCGGGAGAACCGGGCGGAGCGGCCCTTCCCAGAGATATGGACCATGGTGAAGCGCAGGGCATCCGCGCCGTGGCTTTGAATGAGCTCCAGGGGGTCGATCACGTTCCCCCGGGTCTTGCTCATCTTCTGGCCCCGCTCATCCACGATGAGGGGGGTGATGAGGACCACCCGGAACGGGACCTCGCCCAAGAAGTGCAGGCCCATCATGACCATGCGCGCCACCCAGAAAAAGAGGATGTCGAAGCCGGTGATGAGGAGGTCCGTGGGGTAGAAGGTCCGAAGGTCCAGGGTCTCCTCGGGCCAGCCCATCACGGAGAAGGGCCAGAGGGCCGAGGAGAACCAGGTGTCCAAGACGTCCTCGTCCTGGCGGAGCTCCACGTCCTTTCCGTAGTGGGCGCGGGCGAGCGCGCGGGCTTCCTCCTCATCCATGGCCACGAAGATCGCGCTATCCGGGCCGTACCAGGCGGGGATGCGGTGGCCCCACCAAAGCTGGCGGGAGATGCACCAGTCCCGGATGTTCGTGAGCCAATCGAAATAAACCTTGGTCCAGCGCTCCGGGATGAACCGGATTTTCCCCTCTTGGACCACCCGGAGGGCCGGCTCCGCCAAAGGCTTTGTGCGCACGAACCACTGCACGGAGAGGCGGGGCTCCACCATGGTGCGGCAGCGCTGGCAGTGGCCCACGGCGTGCCGATAGGGCACGATCTTCTCAAGGAGCCCTTCGGCGCGGAGGCGCTCCACCAGGGCCTCGCGGGCGCGGAACCGGTCCATCCCCGCGAAGGGTCCGCCGTTCTCGTTGATGGTGCCGTCGCCGTTCAGGACGTTGATCGCCGGAAGCCCTAAGCGTTGCCCGATCTGAAAGTCCACGGGATCGTGGGCCGGGGTGATCTTGAGAACACCCGTGCCGAACTCGGGATCCACTTCCTCCGCGGCCACGATCGGGAGCCTCCGCCCAAGCACGGGAAGGATCGCGGTCCTTCCGAGAAGGTGGCGGTAGCGCTCGTCCTTGGGGTTCACGGCTAGAGCTGTGTCCCCCAGCATCGTCTCCGGCCGGGTGGTGGCCACCGTGACGTAGCCCCCGCCCTCCAGGGGATAGCGCACGAAGTACAGGTTCCCCTGGATCTCCTCGTGCTCGACCTCAAGATCGGAGAGGGCCGTCTCGCAGCGGGGGCACCAGTTGATGAGGTACTCGCCCCGATAGATCAAACCCTCGCGGTAGAGGCGCACAAAGGCCGTGCGCACGGCCCAGGAAAGCCCAGGATCCAGGGTGAACCGCAGGCGCGACCAGTCACAGGAGCACCCCAGGGCTTTAAGCTGCTCCACGATCTCGTTCCCGTACTTCTCCTTCCACTGCCAGACCCGAGCCAGGAAGGCCTCCCGCCCCAAGTCCTTGCGGGTCTTTCCCTCTTTGAGGAGCTCCATCTCCACCACGGTTTGGGTAGCGATGCCCGCGTGGTCCGTGCCCGGGAACCAGCAGGCCTCGTAGCCGTCCATGCGCTTGAAGCGGATCACCACGTCCTGGAGGGTGTTGTTGAGGGCGTGGCCCATGTGAAGCCTTCCCGTGATGTTGGGGGGCGGGATCACGATGGCGAAGGGTTTCTTGCCGCTTAAGGGGTCACAGACCCAGCCCGTTTTCTCCCAGCGGGCGAGGATCTTGGGCTCGACTTCGTTGGGGTTGTAGCGGGAAGGAAGCATCTCAGCCTCCGAGCCAAACGGAATCCGCCAGGGTATAGCTCACAAGCTCGTCCTCCCGGAAGAAGAGGGCGATCTCCCGGGCCGCGGAGGCCGGGGAGTCCGAGCCATGGATGAGGTTCATGGTCACCGAAAGCCCGAAGTCCCCGCGGATCGTGCCCGGCTCGGCCTCAAGAGGGTTGGTCTTCCCCATCATCTTCCGCACCACCTCCACCGCCCGCGGCCCCTCCACCACCACGGCCACCACCGGCGCGGAGGTGATGAACGAGACGAGCTCCGGATAAAAGGGCTTCTCCCGGTGCTCGGCGTAGTGCTGCTCCGCGAGCTCCCGAGAGACCCGGATCATCTTGAGCCCCACGATCTTGAGCCCCTTTTCCTCGATGCGGGCAATGATGCGTCCCACAAGCCGTCGCTGGACGGCATCAGGCTTGAGCAAAATAAGAGTGCGCTCCATGGATCCTCCTTCGCGCTGGTCCAAAACACAAGTTTAGCGCAAAGGCCAGGCCGCGCGGAAGTTGGCCCAAAGGGCGGTTTACGGTAGGCTTGAACGTTCGCACCAAGAAGGAGGCGAAGGTGGCCCGCAAACTCATCACCGCGGAATCCGTGACCGAGGGGCATCCGGACAAACTCGCGGATCGCATTTCGGATGCTGTCCTGGACGCAGTTTTGGCCCAGGATCCTTACGGGCGCGTGGCCTGCGAGACGTTCGTGATGCAGGGCCTCATCGTGGTGGGCGGGGAGGTCACCACCACCGCCTGCTTCGATCCGGGCCGCATCGCCCGCAGGGTCCTCGCCGACGTGGGCTATGTGAAGCCCGAGTACGGGATCGCTCCCGACGCTTGCGCCGTGGCCAACCTCATCCGCCAGCAATCCCCGGACATCGCCCAGGCCGTGCTCCGCTCCCAGGAGGCCAAGGCCGGATCCACCGAGCCCAAGGACGTTCTTGGCGCCGGCGACCAGGGCATCATGTTCGGCTACGCCACCACGGAGACCCCGGAGCGCATGCCCCTCCCCATCGTCCTCGCCCATAAACTCGCGAAAAGGCTCGCTCAAGTGCGCAAAGAGGGGAGCCTCCCGTACCTCCGCCCGGACGGGAAGACCCAGGTCACCGTGGAGTACGAGAACGGCAAGCCCATTCGGGTGCACACGGTGCTCTTGGCCGCCCAACACGCGGAGGACGTGGAGCTCGAGCAGCTTCGGGAGGACCTCAAAAGGTATGTGGTGGAGCCGGTCCTCGACGGCTGGATGGACGAGGAGACCCAGGTCTTCGTGAACACCTCGGGCCGGTTCGTGATCGGCGGGCCCGCCTCCGACACGGGCATGACCGGACGGAAGATCATCGCCGACACCTACGGCGGCTACGGGTCCCATGGAGGCGGCGCCTTCTCCGGGAAGGACCCGACGAAGGTGGACCGCTCCGCCTCGTACTACGCGCGGTACGTGGCGGTGAACCTCGTGGCCGCGGGCCTGGCGGAGGAATGCGAGATCCAGGTGGCCTACGCCATCGGGAGAGCCCGGCCTTTGGCCCTCAACGTGGAGACCTTCGGGACGGAGAAGGTCTCTCTTTCGGCCTTGCGGCGAGCGGTGGAGGAGCTCTTTGACTTCCGGCCGGCCGCGATCATCGAGGAGCTGGATCTGCGCCGGCCCATCTACGAGCCGTTCTCCTGCTACGGCCACTTCGGCCGTTTGGACCTGGACGCGCCCTGGGAGAAGCCCGCGAAGGTGGAGCAGCTCCTTCGGGCCGTGGGAGCCCCCGTCAAGCGATGAACAGCTTTTCAGCCCACGACGCGCCGGGCGAACGCCTGGGCGGCCTTGAGGTCCTCCGCCGAGGGCCGACCCCGGCCCACAAGGCCCAACAGGAACCAATCCCGCCCAAGGCAGGAGAAGCGGTCCACCACCTGGGCCCCCTTCTCCGCAAGGATCCGCTCCAGGATCGAAATCTGGCTGGGCCGGCCGCCGTAGGTGCCGAACACCGCGGCCTTAACGCCCCTGGGAAGCGTCCAGGCCGCGAGGGCCCGGCGCAGGGCTCCCGAGGGACGCCCCCCATAGACCCCGTCGCCCACGAAGATCACGTCCCCCGGCTCCACCTTGGGCAAGGGATCCTCCCGCACGTCCGCCAGGGTCGCCCCCACGGCTTCCGCCATGGCCTGGGCCACCTTGCGGGTGTTCCCCGTGAGCGAGGCGTACACCACGTACACCTTCCCCGCCATAGCGTTTCAATTGTACGATGCGGGTGATCGCTGATCTGCACCTCCATTCGCGTTATTCCCGGGCCACGAGCGAGGACATGGGCCTTCCTGGCCTGGCCCGCTGGGCCAAGCTCAAGGGGATCACGCTTTTGGGGACCGGCGATTTCACCCATCCTGGTTGGTTCAAGGAGCTTGTGGCCGCGCTGCGCCCCGCGGGCGAGGGCGTCTACGAATACGAGGGGACCCACTTCCTTTTCACCGCGGAGGTGGCGGCGGTGTGGAGCTTTGGGGGGAGGCTTCGGCGCGTGCACTTCCTGCTCCTTGCGCCAAGCGCGGAGGACGCCGCCCGGATCAGCCGGGAACTCGGGGCCTTGGGGAACCTCGCTGCCGATGGCCGGCCCACCCTGGGAGTAAGCGGGGAAAAGCTTGTGGAGGCCGTGCGGTCCGCAAGCCCAAAGGCGGTGATCATCCCCGCCCATGCCTGGACCCCCTGGTGGTCGGTGTTCGGCTCCAATTCGGGCTTTGATTCCCTGGAGGAGGCGCTGGGAGGGGCCCGCCCCGAGGTCTTCGCCATCGAAACCGGGCTCTCCTCGGATCCCCCCATGAACTGGCGCCTCTCCTCCCTGGATGGGGTGACCCTTGTCTCCTTTTCCGATGCCCACTCGCCCACCCGGTTGGGCCGCGAAGCCTGCGTCTTTGAACTTCCAGAACTTTCCTACTCGGCCGTGGTGGGGGCCCTGCGCACCCGTGACCCCAAAAGGTTCCTTTTCACCGTGGAGTTCTTCCCCGAGGAGGGGAAGTACCACTACGATGGCCATCGGGCCTGCGGGGTCGTGTTTTCGCCGGAGGAGACGCGGAAGCACGGGGGCAAATGTCCGGTGTGCGGGAAGCCCCTCACGGTAGGGGTGATGCACCGGGTGGAGGAGCTCGCGGACCGGCCCCCAGGGGCCAAGCCCGAAGGCGCCATCCCCTACCGCTCCCTCGTTCCTCTCCAAGAGATCATCGCCCAGGTTTTGGGGCAGGAGCCGGAGACCCGGGGGGTGATCGCCCAATACCTGAGGGTGGTACAGCGTTTTGGCTCCGAGTTTTCGGTTCTTTTGGATGTGCCAGCCTCCGAGGTGGAGCGGGAGTTTCCCCGGCTTGGAAAGGCTTTGGAGAAAGTACGGCGGGGGGAGCTCCGCATCCGCCCGGGCTACGACGGCGTCTACGGCGAGATCAAAATCGACCTTGGCAAGGAGCCAAAGGAGCTTTCCCTTTTCTGAGCCATGAAACCGCTGGAAGGGATACGGGTTTTGGATCTTTCGCGGATCCTCGCGGGCCCTTTGTGCACCATGTGGCTGGCGGACCTCGGGGCCGAGGTGATCAAAGTGGAGCGGCCGGAGGTGGGCGACGAGACCCGCCGCTGGGGCCCGCCCTTCGTGGCCGGCGAGTCCGCCTACTTCCTCGCCGTGAACCGCGGGAAATACGGGATCGCCCTGGACTTAACAAACCCCAAGGATCAGGAGATCCTCCACGCCCTCATTGGGAAAAGCGATGTGGTCGTGCACAACTTCCTTCCCCAGACCACCGCGAAGCTTGGGGTGTCCTACGAGGCCGTGCGGGCCATCAACCCGCGCGCCGTGTACCTCGCCATCCTTGGTTTCCCGCCCGGGCCCTACCGAGAGGAGCCGGGGTTCGACGCCCTCATCCAGGCCCTGGGCGGGCTTATGGCCATCACCGGGGAGGACGAGCGGCCGGCCAAGGTGGGCGTGGCCATCGTGGACGTCCTCACCGCCTGGGCCGGTCTGTGCGGCGTCTTGGGAGCCCTCCTCCTTCGGGAAAGAACGGGAGAGGGAATGGCCGTGGAGGCCACGCTCATCGAGAACTCCGCGGCAGCCTTGGTCAACGTGGCCCAAGCCTTCCTCCTCACCCAAACGGAGCCGAAGCGCCTGGGCACAGCCCATCCCCAGATCGTGCCCTACCAGGCCTTTCCCGCCGCGGATGGGCTCCTCATGGTGGCGGTGGGAACGGACGCGCAGTTCCGGGCGCTGTGTCAGGTCCTGGGAAGGCCGGAGCTCGCCGGAGATCCGCGTTTCGCCACCAACCCCGCGCGCGTGCAAAACCGGGAGGCCCTCCTCCCCATCCTCAGCGCGATCCTTCAGCAAAGGCCGCGGGCTCATTGGATCGCGGAGCTCAAGAGGGCAGGAGTCCCCGCAGGCCCGGTGAACTCCCTTGCCGACCTCTTCGGCGACCCTGGGCTTGTGGGGCGGATCCTCATGGAGGTGGAGCACCCTACGGTGGGCCGCTACCCGACGCTGGCCTGCCCGGTTTCCCTGGCCTGGCCGGGAAGCCCCCTTCCACCCCCTCGCCTCGGGGAGCACACGGAACTCGTGCTTAAGCGGCTAGGCCTTCGCTAGCGCCCTTAGGCGCGAACCCTCAGGACCTGAGGGAGGAGTTTTACCTCAAGATCGCTCACGCGCTCGGAAAGAAGCTCGCCGTCGAGGTGCACGAAAAGCGGGCGCTCCGCGCGCACGCGGACCTCGCGGGTGCGGAGGAGCTGCGCCCGGGAGAGGCGGAGATAGCTTCCGTCCCGAGTTTTGGGGAGGACCACGAGCCGCACCAGGCGCGGGTAGTGGCCCAAAAGAGCGAGGTCGAGGAGGCCGTCGTTGGGGCGGGCTTGGGGAGCCAGGCAGAATCCGCCGCCGGCCCAGGGCCCGTTCATAGCGGCCACGGCCAAAAGCTCGCCCGCAAACCGCCGGCCCTCGGCCTCCACCTCCACCGCAAAGGGCCGAAAACGCAAAACCTCGTACACCGTGGCCAAAAGGTACCCGATCTCGCCCCGAAGGAACGTGTGGGTGCGGTAATCGTGGGCGATCTGCCCGTCGATGCCCATCCCGAGAGCATTGAGGTAGTAGCGACCGCTGGCCTCGCCCACGTCCACGCGCCTTTCCCTTCCGCGGGCGAGGGCCTCCGCGGCCTGCCGAAGCTCTGCAGGGATTCCCATGGCACGGGCGAAGTCGTTCCCGGAGCCCAAGGGAAGAATTCCCAAGACCGTATCCGTTCCCACCAGGGCCTGGGCCACCTCGTTCACGGTGCCATCCCCGCCGGCGGCCACCACCACCTCCGCCCCCTGGGCGCACAGCGCGCACGCGAGCTCCGTGGCCTCACCCGGTCCCGCGGTGCGGAAGATCTCTACAGCAAGCCCAAGCCTTCGGAACGCCTCTTTGATTTCGGGCTCGCGTTCACCCGCGGAACCTCGGCCTGCCGCGGGGTTCAAAATGATGGGGATCGGGCCCATAACGGCGGCAATCCTAGCCGAGCCAGGATCAGAGCACCACCTTCAGGGCACCGGGATGAACACGGATGGAAAGGCGGTCGGTGCGGGGAAGGAGCTCGCCGTCCACGTAGACGCGGAGGGGGCGGCTCGTTTGGACCTCGGCCCAGCGCACGAGGGCCGTCTTCACCCTCCGCAGGCCCAAATGCTTCCCCTGGCGCACCCGAACAAGGATGGGGACGCGCACGATCCGAGGGTAGTGGCGGATGGCGATGAGGTTGAGGGCGCCGTCGGTGAGGCTCGCGCCGGGGGCAAGATGGAAGCCCCCGGCCGTGTGCGAGCCGTTCATCACCGAGACCATGAGCCCCTGGAACTCCCAGGAGCCCGCGTCGCTTCGCAGGCGAAGCTCAAAGGGGCGGAAGCGCGCCACCTCGTACAGGGCCGCCCAAAGGTAGCCAAGCTCCCCGCGCAGGAACTTCCAGCGGATGAAGTCCTCGGCGATCTGGCCGTCGATGCCCATCCCGAGAGAGTTCAGGTAGAAGCGGCCGTTGGCCTCGCCCACGTCCACAGGCCGGGGCTTCCCCTGGCGCACGCGGCGCAGGGCGTCCGCGAGATCCACAACCCCCACAAGGGAACGGAGGAAATCGTTCCCGGAGCCCAGAGGAATGATGGCCAAGGCCGTGTTCGTTCCCACCAGGGCTTGAGCCACCTCGTTGAGGGTGCCGTCCCCGCCGGCCGCGGCCACCACGGGCACCCCCTTCGCCACGAGGTCCCGCGCCATCGCGGTGGCCTCCCCGGGCGCGGTGGTGCGAAGAAACACGGGACGAAAGCCGTGTTCCGTGAGGCGGGCCTTGAGCTCCTCCGCGCGGGAAGAAGCCCGGCCACGATCGGCCGCGGGGTTGAAAATGACCGGAAGCTCCAACATGGCCCCCATTTTACCCTGCTCGAGCGGGGGCAAACGTTTGGGAGAGCCGGGCCACGGTGTGCCGTCCCCAGGTGAAGCCCACCCAGGCCATGAGGACGTTGGCCGCGAGGATCCCCCACCACACGCCCCGCTCGCCCAGGCCCAAAGCCACGCCCAGGGCCCAGCCGCCCAGGGCCTGGAGGACCACGGTGCGCAGGACGGTGAGGAGCAGGGCCCGGCCGCCCATCCTCACCCCGTTGAACATGGCGGAGGTGAGCATGCCCAAGGGCACGGTGGGGAGAAAAAGGCACATCCCGCGCAGGAAGGCGATGAGGTCGGAGCGGAGGGGCTGGCTCTCCGGGGCGTAGGTGAACAGGAGGGCAAGGAGGGGCGCGGAAGCGGCCACTACGGAGGCGATCCCAAGCTGGACGAGGACGCCAAGGCCTATGGCGTAGAAGTAAGCGGTGCGAAGTTTTTCCCCGTCGCGAGCGCCGAAGGCCGCGGCGGTCACGGCCGTAACGCCGGTGGCCATCCCGTTCATGGGGATCGTGCCCAAGGTCACGACGCGCCAACCCGTGCCGAACACAGCCACGGCGCGGGTCCCGCCCACCCCGAGGAGGATCCCGTTCACCGCGAGCATCGCGAGCGACATGGAGAGCTGGGCCAGGGAAGCGGGCACCCCCACGCCCAGGATCTCCCGCACCAAGGCAAGATCCCACCGGAACCTCGCCGGGGAGAGCCGAAGGTACGTGCGCGGCCGCAAAAAGAGCCAATAGGCGAGGAGCAAGGCGGAAGAGAGGAGGGAGGCCAGGGTGGCCCAGGCCGCGCCCGCCACCCCCAAACGAAGCCCGTAGATGAAAAGCGGATCCAGGCCGATGTTGAGGAGGGAGCCGAGGACCATGGCGTACATGGCCCTCTGGGCGTCGCCCTCCCCGCGCAGGAGGGCTGTGCCCAGATTCGCGAAGAAGAGGAGGGCCGCCCCGCCGAAGAGGATGCGGGCGTAAGCGGCGGCTCCTTTCGCCGCCTCGCCTTCCGCCCCCAGCCGACGAAAGAGGGGAAGGGCCAAGGGGATCGCCAAAAGGAAAGGGAGGGAAAGCCCGAGGCCCAGGCCCAGGGTGAGGAGGGCCGCGCGCTCCGCGCCCGCTTTATCCTGGGCGCCGATCCTTCGGGAGACCGCGGAGCTTCCGCCCACCCCCAGGCCCGTGGCCAGGGCCATCATGCCCATCATGAACGGGAAAAAGAGGCCCACCGCGGCCAGGGCCTCGCTCCCCAGCCCCGACCCCCAAACGGCGTCCACCACGTTGTACAAAGACTGCACGAACATGGCCGCCATCATGGGCAGGGAAAGGCGGAGGATGGCGCGTTTGGGGTCACCAAGGAGGGTGCGAACGCCCGGGGTCGCGTGCTCCATTACTCCACCGTGGCCCGCCCAAAACTCCTTCCGGCCACGACCAGCATGAGCAGGGCCAGGCCCCCAATCACGAGAAGGGAAGGCCCCATGCCCAGCCAATCCCAGCCGGAAAGGAGGACCTGGCGGATGGGGGTCACGGCATGGGTCACGGGGTTCACCTGGGCCACGGCCGCCAGCCATCGGGGCATGGCCTCCCGAGGGAAAAGGGCGTTGGAGGTGAACACGAGGGGCATGGTGAAGAAGTTCACCACGGCCATGAGGGTCTCCTGGGACGTGAAGCGCACCGCGAGGGCCAGGGAAAAGCCGCTCAGGGTGAAGCTGAAAACCATGGCCACAAGGAGGGCGAACAAGGCCCCGGGTAACCCGGTGGCGAAGCGCACCCCAAGCCCGGTGGCGATGAGGAGGATGAGGAGGCCCTGGAAGCCGCCCTGCACGGCCGCGGCCAGCATCTTCCCCAGGGGGATGGCCGCCCGGGAGATGGGCGCGGCCAGGAGCTTCTCCAGGTACCCGATCCTCCGGTCCCACACGATGGACATCCCGGCGAACACCCCGCCGAAGAGGACGGTCATGAGGAGGACCCCGGGGGTCATGAAGGCGAGGTAGCTCCCCGTGCCCAAAAGCCTCTCCACGAAGGGATTCTGGGCCAGGCCCTGCATCATGTTCCCCATGAGGCCCAGCCAAAGGAGGGGCTGGATCACCGCCACAACGAGACGCGTGCGCGCCCGGAAGAACTTGAGGAGCTCCCGCCGGGCCACGTAAAGGGCATCCCGCAGGATCATCGCCGCACCCTCCTCTGCAGGATCCTTGCCCGCACGTGCTCCTCCCGGCTGGACGCGGCCTCGCGGATCTCCCGACCGGTGTAGTGGAGGTAAACGTCGTCGAGGGTGGGACGTTTCAAGCGCACGGAGTCCACGGGAACCCCGTGGGCGAGGGCGAGCTGCACGAGCTCGGGGATGAGCCGGTCGCCCCGCTGCTCCACCCGGATCCAGTGGACGCCGTCCGGCGAGGAGCGGAGGTCCCGCACGCCCGGCAGCGCGCGGATGGCCGAAAGAAGCGAGGGAACACGATCATCGGCGGAGGCGAACTTCAGGGTGATGAGGTCCCCGCCCAGGGCGGCCTTGAGGGCGCCGGGTCTATCCAGGGCGAGGATGCGGCCGCGGTCGATGATGGCCACCCGGTCGCACAGTTCGTCCGCCTCCTCCATGTAGTGGGTGGTGAGGAAGATCGTCATCTTTTGTTCCTCGCGCAGCTTGCGGATGTAGTCCCAGATGGCCTTCCGGGTTTGCACATCCAGGCCCAAGGTGGGCTCGTCCAAAAAGAGGAGGCGCGGGCGATGGAGGAGGGCGCAGGCGATGTCCAATCTTTTCAGCATGCCGCCGGAATAGGTCTGAGCCAGGTCGTTCCGCCGCTCCCAAAGGCCGAAGAGGCGCAGGACCTCCTCGCCCCGCCTGCGGATCTCCTCGCGGGAGAGGCGGTAGAACCGTCCCTGGAGGTAGAGGTTCTCCCAGCCCGTGAGCTGGTCGTCCACCGCCGTCTCCTGGGCGGCATAACCGATGGTGCGCTTGGCGATCCCGGGGTCCTTTTCCACGTCCACGCCGAAGACGCGAATCCGGCCGGAGGTGGGGCGCAGAAGCCCGATCACGCACTTGATGGTGGTGGACTTGCCCGCGCCGTTGGGTCCTAGAAACCCAAAGACCTCCTGTTCCGCGATGGAAAAAGAGACGCCGTCCACGGCGCGGATGCCGCCCCGGTATACCTTGACGAGATCCTCAACGACCACGGCTTCCATCCCCCTCACCTCCCAGAAGGAGGGCGAGCTGCGCGTTGGCATGGGCGAGGAGCTCCTCGAGCTCCGCGGTTTTCCCGGAGGCCAGGGCCCGTCCGGCCAGGCGCAGGAACTGGCGGAAGGCCGGGATGTTCCGCGCGGCGGAGGCCAGGAGGTTGGCCACGGCCTTCCACTCCTCTTTTCCCTTCTCGAGCTCGGCCAGGGCGGCCTCGCCCGCGGGCGTGAGGCGCCAGCGCGGGCGCTTCCCCCCGCTTGGCACAATGAGGCCCTGTTCGGCCAGGGCGGAGAGGAGGGGGTAGAGGGAGCCCGGGGAGGGCCGCCAGCCCAGGCGTGCCTCCAACTCCTTGGCCAGGGCGTAGCCCGTGCGCGGCCCCTCGGTAAGGAGCCGCAAAACCCAGTACCGCAGGAACCCTCGCCCCACCATGTTTCGGATCCGATTGATCGGGGCCGAAGTATAGCCCGGCCCGCCCGCCCCACAACGCGGCTACAATCCTTCGTGGGCTCTCGCCTCTATTTCCGCGTCGGTGTGCGCGAGCGCTACGCGGCCCTGCGCGCCCTCCTCGAGGCCTGGGCCGAGGACGAGGGCGAAAAGGTCCAGGGGAAAACCGTTCTTGTTAAACCCAACTGCGTCTCCGCCCGGAGGGAACTCGCCAGCACCCACGCCGAGGCCGTCCGGGCCGCGCTGGAAGTCCTCTCCCAGCTCCGGCCCAAGCGGCTCGTCCTCGGCGAGGGGGCAAGCGAGGACACCCTCCAGGCCTTCCAAAACTTCGGGTACCTCCCTTGGGCCGAACGCTACGGGGCCGAAGTCCTGGATCTGAACCAAGATGCACACGTTTTTCGCACCGTCTACGACGCGAAGGGAAACACCATTTCTTTGAAGATCGCCCAAACAGCCCTGGAGAGCTTCCGCGTCTCCTTGGCCAAGCCCAAGACCCACGACGGCGTGATCGTGACCTTGGGCATAAAAAACCTTGTGGTGGGCGCGATCCCAAAGCCCGACAAGGTCAGGATCCACCAGGGGTATGCGGCGATCCACGTGAACCTCGCCCTTTTGGCGCGGGAGCTTGCCCCCCACCTCACCGTGATCGACGGCTACGAGGGGATGGAGGGGGCAGACCCGGTGGACGGGGATCCCGTGCCCCATCGGTTCGCCCTCTTGGGGAGCGATCCGGTGGCCGTGGACGCGGCCGCCGCCTTGCTCATGGGCTTCCAGCCCGAAGAGATCGGGTACCTCGTCCCCTGCGCCCACCTGGGGCGGGGTAACCTTGCCCCCGAAGCCTGGGAGGTCTGGGGCGATCCGTTGGAACGCGGGATGCGGCGCTATCGTCCCCATCCGAGCTATGCGGAACAGAAGCGCTGGGAGCTCGCGGGCCCAGCCCTGGCCGGGAAAATATGAGCATGCTTGAACAATTCGGGGAGCCGCGGATCCTCCGGCGGGCTGAGGTGGACCCCCTCCTGCGGGAAGTTCTGGAGAAAGCCCTCGCCGAGATCCATGGGCTGCTCCTCGCCCATGGTCGGCCGTTTCGGCTGCGGGCCCTGCTCACCCGGGACGGCGAGTACCTCCTGCGGTTGGAGGTGGCCTACGCGGACCGGGAGGAGCGGGATCGTCTTTGGGACGAGGCCGCGCAGGCCCTGGAGCGGGCGCGGGCCGGCCGGCCCGTGCACATCCTCTGCGGCATCGCCCGCCTGAACCCCGAGGGCTAACGATGGAGCTCCCCCGCGCCTTCGGCATCCTTCTACATCCCACGAGCCTCCCGGGCCCCTGGGCCTGCGGCGTCCTGGGCCCAGAGGCCCGGCTCTTTTTGGACTGGCTTTCCGAGGCGGGAGCGGCGTTCTGGCAGGTCCTGCCCCTGGGGCCCACGGGCTTCGGGGACTCCCCCTACCAGAGCTTCTCGGCCTTCGCGGGAAATCCCTATTTGATCGATCCGGAAGACCTGATCCGCCGGGGCTGGCTTCCCCCGGAAGGGCCGCCCGGCCTCCCAAGAGGCCGCGTGGACTACGGCTTCCTCTACCGGTGGAAGTGGGACCTTTTGCGCCGGGCGTTCCGGGGCTTTCAGGAGCACGCCGATCCCGAGGAGAAGAGGGCCTTCGCCCGCTTTTGCGAGGCGGAAAAAGGGTGGCTTTGGGACTACGCGCGGTTCATGGCCCTGAAGGACCGGTTCGGCGGCCGGCCCTGGAACGAATGGCCCCGGGAGCTGCGGTTGCGGGACCCGCGGGCGCTGGCCCCGCTCCGGGACGATCCGGACGTTCTGTTCCACGCCTGGACCCAGTGGGTGTTCCTCCGCCAGTGGGGGGAGGTCTTGGAGTACGCCCACCGCCGGGGCATCCGGGTGATCGGGGACATCCCCATCTTTGTGGCCTACGACTCCGCGGACGTCTGGGCCCATCCCGAGCTCTTCGAGCTCGATGAAGAAGGGCGGCCCACGGTGGTGGCCGGGGTCCCCCCGGACTACTTCAGCCCCACGGGCCAGCGCTGGGGCAACCCCCTCTACCGCTGGCCGGCCCACGAGGCCGAGGGCTTCCGGTGGTGGATCGCCCGGGTGCGCCAGGCCCTCCGGCTCTGCGACCTTCTCAGGATCGACCATTTCCGGGGGTTCGCCGCCTACTGGGAGATCCCCGCGGGGGAGCCCACGGCCGTGCGGGGGAGGTGGGTCCCCGCCCCTGGGGAAAAGCTCTTCCAACGCATGCGCGCGGAACTGGGCGACCTTCCCATCCTCGCCGAGGACCTGGGGGTCATCACCCCCGACGTAGAGGAACTCCGGGACAAGTTCGGCTTCCCAGGGATGCGCGTTTTGCAGTTCGCCTTCGACGGGACGCCCGACAACCCCCACCTTCCCGAGAACTTCCCGGAGCACGGCCGGGTGGTGGTGTACACCGGGACCCACGATAACGACACCGCCCTGGGCTGGTACCGCACGGCGAGCGTGGAGGTGCAGGCGCGGGTCCGGGACTACTTGGGCAAGCACGGGATCCCCCTTCCCGCGGAGGAAGGGGTGCCCTGGGCCCTCATCGAGCTGGCCTTCCGGAGCCGGGCCAGGCTCGCGGTGGTGCCCATGCAGGACGTCTTAGGGCTGGGCAGCGAGGCGCGCATGAACTACCCCAGCCGGGCGGAGGGGAATTGGGTGTGGCGGCTTTCGGAGGAGGGGCTGGCCCCGGCCCTGGCCCAGCGGCTGCGCACCCTTGCGCAACGAACCTCCCGAATTCCTCGGGACTTTGACCATGTTGCCTCCAAGGCTCCTTAGGTCTATACTGGCCATCCAGTCGCCGGATCGGAGCGACAAGGGGGGAGCGGATGGTGCTTAAGGAGAAGAAACCGGAGTCCCCAAAGCAGCCGAAAAAGCCCTGCGGAAAGTGAACGACTGAGGTTCCGCAAAGAAAGGTACCGCGCGGGGATGCTTTTTTGTTATGTTTAGCCCCTGCGCCCTAATGCAAAGGAGGTGCGTGTGAGTAAGAAGACGAAGATCGGGATTGGCGTGGCGGTTGTCGTGGTGATCGGCATCGTGGTGGGGATTTTGGTGACGCGGCCTAGGGGGGATTTCACCCTTCCCGCCACGGTGGCGGCGTCGGTGCCCATCGGCCGCCAGGGCACCGTGTCCCTGACCCTGACGCCCCCTCCGGGGCAGTCCTTGCCCTCGGGTGACATCAATCTTTCCATCAAGGAGACGTTGCCCACGGGCGTGCGGGTGTCCTTCAGCCCGAACCCCATCAGGGTCACGGATAGGACCCGGCCTGTGTCCGCCACGATGACCGTGGACGTGGGCACTGCGGCCCGCCCGGGGACCTATACGCTGACGGTGGTGGCCTCCGGCGGGGGGGTGACCAGGGAGAGCCGGTTCACCCTCACCGTGCAGGTGGCCCCGGACTACAGCCTCGAGGCCGCCCCGGCTGCGATCACGGTGAGGCAGGGCGCCACGGGTACGGTCACCGTGAACGTCCGGCGCAACGAGACCATGAGGGACCCTGTGGACCTCACGGTGGAGGGTGCGCCCACGGGGGTGCGGGTCACCGTGGACCCCACGCGCGTGCCAGCGGATCGGGCCTCCGCCACCCTCCGGATTGAGGTCGGCCCCACGGTGGAGGCCAAGGATTACACCCTGACCATCCGGGGGAGGGCCACGGGCATCGCCGACAAGACCGCGACCCTTCGGCTCACCGTGCAGGCCGTGGACTTCAGTCTTGAGGCCAAGCCCTCGGTGTTGACCCTGAAACCAGGGGAGAGCGCTACGGTGACGATCGCCATCGTCCGTACCAACCTCACCGACCCAGTGGCGTTCACCGCCAAGAACCTGCCGGCTGGACTTTCTGCTACGTTCAATCCGGCATCGGCGGCGGGGAACGAGACGGTTCTCACCATCTCCGCTGCGGCGGATGCCGCCCCGGGCACCTACAGCTTCACCGTGGAGGGCGCGGCCGCCGGCAAGACCAAGAGCGTCACCATCAGCGTGACGATCGGCGGCTGAGCTAAGCCACGCTGAGGAAGGGCTTCAGGGGGCGGCCGAAGCCGCCCTCCTTTTCTTTTCGGAAGGGCATGCTCTACGGAAAAGATCTGAGGCTCAGGGCCATTGAGCGGGAGGACATCCCCCGCTTCCTGCGCTGGTTCAACGACCCCGAGGTGCGCCAGTTCCTCACCATACACGAGCCCCTCTCCCGGGCGAAGGAGGAACGGTGGTTTGAGGAGCAACTCTCCCGCCCCAACGAGCTCCATTTGGCCATTGAGGTCTGGGTGGGTGGCGAGTGGGTTCACATCGGCAACATTGGCCTGCACAACATCAACCTCAAGAACCGCTCGGCCGTCCTGGGCATCGTCATCGGCGAAAAGGATTTCTGGGGGAAAGGCTACGGACGCGAAGCCATTCGGGTTCTTTTGCGCTACGCGTTCTACGAGCTTGGGCTTCACCGCGTGGAGCTTGAGGTCTTCGCCCAAAACACCCGGGCCATCCGCTGCTATGAGGCCGTAGGGTTCAAACGGGTGGGAGTGCGGCGGGAGGCGTTCTTCCGGGACGGCGCCTTCCAGGACCTCGTCCTCATGGACCTCCTCGCCTCGGAGTTCGCGGGGTAGACTCCCTTTCGATGGAAGGGGAGCTCACGCCCATGATGCGGCAGTACCGGGACATGAAGGCCCGGTATCCCGAGGCCATCCTCTTTTTCCAGCTCGGGGATTTCTACGAAACGTTCTTCGAGGACGCCGAGCTCGTCGCGCGGGAGCTGGAGATCACGCTCACGAGCCGGGATGGAGTGCCCATGGCGGGGGTGCCCGTGCGCCGCGCCGAGTTCTACGTGCAGAAGCTCCTTAAACGGGGCTATAAGGTCGCCCTCTGTCCCCAGCTCGAGCCCCCAGGACGCGGGAAAAAGCTCCTGAAGCGGGCGGTGGTGCGGGTCCTCACCCCCGGAACGGTGATCGAGGAAGGGGCCCTGGAGGCCGACCGGGACGTGCTCCTTGCCGCCCTCTGGCCGGAGGGGGAAAGGGTGGGCTTGGCCTGGGCCGAGGCTGCCTCCGGCGCGTTCTTCGCCGAGGAACTCCCCTGGGCGGAGCTCCCCAATCTCGCCGCCCGCCTGAGCGTGGTGGAATGGCTCCTTCCCGAGGGCACGGAGCTCCCTTGGAAACCCGCGGCGGCCTTGACCCACCGTCCTCCGTTCTATTTCCAGGAAGAGGCCCTTTGGAAAAGGTTCCCTGGGGCTTTGAGCGCGGCCCGCTTGGCCGCCAAGGCCGCGGGCGGCCTTCTTCGGTACCTCGCGGAGACGCTGGGCGAGCTTCCGCATCTGCGGCCTCCTGCCCTGCGCACCGAGGCGGAGACCATGGTCCTCGATGCCTTCACCCAGCGCTCCTTGGAGCTCACCGCGCCCCTGCGGCCGGAGGGGAAACTCACCCTTCTTTCCGTCCTGGACCGCACAAAGACGCCCATGGGGCGGCGGCTTCTTCGCCGCTGGATCCTCGAGCCCCTGCGGGACCGCGCGGCCATCGAGGCCCGCCTGGACGCCGTGGAGCTCCTCATCGCCACGGGCCTTTGGGAACGCCTGGAGAAGCCTCTTTCCCGGTGCCACGACCTCCCACGCCTCCTTTCGCCCTTGGGCCTGGGGCACCCAAGCCCTCTCCATCTTTTGGCGCTGGCGCGCACCCTGGCCGCCGTGGAGGAGGTGCACCGCCTCCTGGCAGAGCTTCTGGAGCCCCTTCCTGAGCCGATCCAAAGGATCCGCGCGGCCTTAGCCCATGCGCCTGTAGGGCTCAGCACGCACCTGCGTGGTGCCCTCGTGGAGAACCCGCCCCCCACTCTGGAAGAAGGCGGGGTCATCCGCGACGGTTTCGATGAAAAGCTGGACGCCCTGCGTCGGGAGATCCGAAAGCTTCGGGACGATCTCGTGTTTTTGGAGGCACGGGAGCGGGAGCGCACCGGCATCCCGAACCTGCGCATTGGGTACAACCAGGTCTTCGGCTACTTCTTCGAGGTCACGCGCGCGCAGCTCGCCCGAGTTCCCAAGGACTGGCAACGGAGGCAGTCCCTCACGGGCGCGGAGCGCTTCACCTCCCGGGAGCTTTCGGCCCTGGCCGACCGTCTTCTTTCCGCCGAGGAGGAGGCCCGGGCCCGGGAGGCCGAGCTCTTTCAAAAGCTTGTGGCGGAGGTCCAGCGGGAGATCGGCGCCCTCGCCCTCGTGGGCGAGGCCTTAGCGGAGCTCGATGCCCTGCGGTCGCTCGCGGAGGTGGCCCACAAAAAAGGCTATACCCGGCCGCGCTTCACCGAGGCCCGCCGCATCCTCATCCGCGAGGGGCGCCACCCCGTGGTGGAGGAGACCGTGACCTTCGTGCCCAACGACCTCGTCATGGACGAGCGCACGCATTTGGCGCTCGTGACCGGGCCGAACATGGCCGGAAAGTCCGTGTTCCTAAGGCAAGTCGCGCTCATCGCCCTTTTGGCCCAGATGGGCTCGTTCGTGCCCGCCAAAGAAGCGGAGCTTCCCCTCTTCGACAAGATCTTCACCCGGGTGGGGGCCTCCGATGCTGTAGCTGAAGGGATCTCCACGTTCATGGCGGAGATGCAGGAAGCGGCGGGGATCCTTTCGGGGGCCACAGAAAACTCCCTCGTCATCCTGGATGAGCTGGGAAGGGGGACGAGCACCCATGATGGAATGGCCCTGGCCTGGGCGGTGGCCCGGCACCTGGCGGAGCGGGTGCGGTGTAAAACCCTCTTTGCCACCCACTATCGGGAGCTCGCGGAGCTGGCGGAGGAGATCCCGGGCGTGATCGTCCTCCACGCCGCCGCACGGGAATGGAAGGGTGAAGTGGTCTTCCTCTACCGGATCCTGCCGGGGGTGGCGGAGAAGTCCTACGGGATCCAGGTGGCGCGCCTGGCCCGCCTCCCCCCTGAGGTCCTCAAGGAGGCGGAGCGGAAGCTCTCCGAGCTGGAGAGAAAAGCGGCGCTTCGGCCGAAGGCCGAGCTTCTCCCCCTCTTTAGCCCTGAAGAGCACCCCGTCCTCGCCGAACTTCGCCGGATCGTTCCCGAAAAGCTCACGCCCCTGGAGGCCCTGGAGCTCCTCTTCCGCCTCAGGGAGAAACTGTGAACGTTCTCGAGGGGTACGCTGCTTCGCGTCCAAGGGCGGCGCGCTAGCAAGACCCGCCGCGCACTCAGAGGCACACCAAACAGGAGGTCTAAGCCGGTCCGTTCGGGTCCTTTGATTTTTGCTCTCGAGCTTAGGAGACGCCTTCCCTGTTTGATCCTTGGGCCCGCGCAGCTTTAGGGGAAGGGAAAAGCTTTGGCGGGGAAGCGTTCCTCCAAGTTCTCGCGGCCACGAAACCTAGAGCGCAGCGTCTTCAAGACCTCGAGAAGGCCTAAGCTTGGGGCTCGCGGCGAAGAAGCATGCGCTCGGGATTCCACTCCACGCCGACCTGGGCGAACACCTCCTCCCCGACGAACACGGGGGCTTTGGTCCGCAGCGCCAGGGCCACCGCATCCGAGGGCCGAGCATCCACGGCCTTGGGCTCCTCGCCGTCCCGCGCCACGTACACCTTGGCGTAGAAGACGCCCGCCCTAAGCTCCGTGATCTCCACCCGGCTGAGGTGCGCTCCCGCCGCCTCAAGGAGGGCACAGGTCAAGTCGTGGGTCAAGGGTCTGGGAAAACGCAGGCCTTGCCAGGCCAGACCGATGGCGTTGAACTCAGGTTCACCGATCAAGATGGGGACAGCATCGAACGAGTTTTTGTCCTTAAGCACTATCACGGTACGCCCTTCATCCCGCAGCAGCCCCACGAGCTCCGCCTCGCGCATGCCCACCACCTCCGCGCAAAAACTTAAGCGCGCGGCCCTTCTTGGGCAAGGCGGAGAAGCGCGTCCGCAAGATGAAAATCCTCGGGGTAGGTGAGCTTGAGGTTCCTGGGGTCGCCGGGGACGGCGGCCACGGGGATCCCCCGAAGGAGGAGGGCGGCGGCGTCGTCGGGAAGGTCCGCGTCGCACTCCCTTAGGGCCGGAAGGAGGAGGTCCCTCCGGAACCCCTGGGGCGTCTGCATGGCCACAAGACCGGCCCTTGGGAGAGCCTCCGGCTTAAGAAACCCGTTCTCCGCGTAGCGCAGGGTGTCGGCCACGGGGAGGACGGGCACGGCCGCCCCGTGCTCCTGGGCCGCGGCCAAAACCCGCCGGATGAGCTCCGGGCTCACGAGGGGCCGGGCCGCGTCGTGGATGAGGACGCACTCCCCTTGCGCGGCCTCCACGCCGGCCAGGGCGGAGTCCCGACGCCGCTTCCCCCCCGTCACCACCCGCACAGGGAAATCCAGGCTCTGAAGGAGGGCGAGGGCCCGGAATTCCAGGCCGGGTCGGGCCACGACGATGAGCTCATCCACCACCCCCGCCGCCAAAAAAGCGCGCACGGAATATAAAAGCACCGGCATTCCCCGGAGCTCCAGGAAGACCTTGTCCTGGCCGAAGCGCTCGGCCCGACCGGCGGCCAAAATGACCCCGGAAGCCCTCACGGCCGCGCCCGATCAAAGGAGAGCTTGCGGAGCTCCGAGCCGTCCGGTCGGATGGCCCAGGCCCCCCAGGTGCCGCCCCGGTTGGAGTTGAACACGATCGTCCCATCCGCGGCCCACGAAGGGTTCACGTCCAGCGCGGGATCGGTGGTGAGCCGCTGCACCCTCCCGCTTTCCACCTCCACCACGAACAGGTCCCAGTTGTCCTTCTCCTGCATGCCGATGAACGCAAGCCGCGATCCGTCCGGCGACCAGGTGGGATAGACCACGTCCTGGTCCATGCGCACCAGGAGCCGCTCCTCGCGGGTGGTCAAGTCCAGGACGTAAAGGCCGTAGGTTTTGGCGTCGCCTGGGCGCGCGACATACGCCAAAAACCGGCCGTCCGGGGAGAGGACCGGCTGCCAGAAATCCACGGGCTCTTCCTTCTGGCCAAAGAACAGGGAACAACCGCCCAAACCGAGCGCAAGAACGCCGAGCGCCAAAAGTTTTGCCGCCTTCATG
>JAUQPF010000037.1 GCA_030550535.1 Candidatus Bipolaricaulota bacterium | reverse complement strand
GGCCATGAGGGCGTTCACCGTGAGGACCCCAAGGCTCGGGGGGCAATCAAGAAGGATGAAGTCGTAGCGGGCTTTCAGGGGCGCAAGGGCCTCCCGCAGGACCCGATCCCAGCCGATCTCCCCCAAGAGCTCGGCCTCCGCTCCGGCAAGGTCGAGGTCCGCGGGGATGAGGTGGAGGTTCTCGTACCGCGTGGGGAGGACGGCCTCTTCCGGGTCGGCCTCGTCCAGGAGGAGGGCGTAGCTCGTTTTCGGGAAGGACTGTCCCCGGAAGCCCAACGCGGCGGTGAGGCCGGCCTGGGGGTCGAGGTCCACAAGGAGCACCCGTTGGCCGAGCTCGGCCAGGGCTGCGCCCAAGGAGGCGCAGGTCGTGGTCTTCCCCACCCCGCCCTTGTGGTTGGCCACGGCGTAGACGATCCCCATCGTCTTGCCATTTTACTTGTAAAGCGTTACAACGTCAAGACAAGGGAAAAGCTAAACGCTTAAGCGACATACCAGCAAGCCAGGGGAACGCTCTACCTCTTGGAAGCCTCGTCCACGAGGGGGAAGGCCCGCCAGGCCATGTAGGCGAGGAGCGCAAGAGCGAGGAGGAAGAGGCCGCGCCGGGCCGGGTTCCCCAGGATCCTCCCGGTCATCTTGGGCTCCTTCGTAGCGGCTGGCCCAGGTGGCGGTGGCTTAAGGACTCCACCCGCCCCAGCCGCTTCTCCAGCTCCGCCAGCTTCCCGCGGACGCGCGCCAGCTCGTCCCGGGCCTCCTTGAGGAGCCAGTCCTGATGGTCCAGGTCCCTCGCCAGCTCCATCTGGTCTGTGCGCACCTGAGCGACGTCCCTTTCCACGGTGGCGACCTTCTTCCACGTGGGCACCCAGCTCGCGAAGGTGCTGCAGAGCTGGTCATGTTGTCCCTCCAGCTTCTCCACGCGGGCCTTCATCCCCTCCATGTCCTTGAGCCGGGTTTCGAGGGCGGACAGGCGGGAGGCCAAGGCGTCCTGTTCCCTCTGCCGTTGGGCTAGAGCGGTCTGGAGGGTCTCCACCGCCGTGCGCTCGGCATAAGCCGGGTGGGTGTGGTCCGGAAGCTCGGGCCTGCGGGCCGCCATGGCCCGCACCTCCCCCTGGAGGGACGCCAGGGCAACGTTCAGGGCTTGAACCTCGGCCGCCTGGGCCGCAAGGCGCTCCTCCAGTGCTTCCTGCATCCGGGCGAGCTCCTCCCGGAGCGCCTCCACCTCCCGGACGGGCCCCAAAAGAAGGCGCACCAGGGCCGCCTGGATGGGAATCCCCTCCTTTTCCGCCTCCTTTTTGAGGCGGGCGTAGAGTTCCTCGGGTACCTTTACAGGGAGCCCCATTCTTCTCACCCCACAAGGGTTACCACCTCGGTAACCCGCAGTAACCCGAAGTACCCGGGCGCGGTAACCGCCCAGGCCTGTCCGGGATTGTAGGGCGCCAACCCGGCGATTGCAAGGGTAAGCCTTACATTTACTGGTGCATTGTGCCGGTAAAATAGAGGGTAATGTATAGTGATGTCGACAAAGGAGGTGGGAGCGTGGAGCGGGAGGAGTGGTTCACCGTGCCCGAGGCCGCGCGGATCCTGGGGGTGGGCCGGCAGGCGGTCTACGACGCGGTGCGGGAGGGAAGGCTTAGGGCTGAGGGGCAGGGCTGGGCCCGGCGCATCCACGCCGCCGATCTTTTGGCCTACGCCATCCGCACAGGCAAGGACCCCCGCGCCGTGGTCCAACGCCTCCAGGAGGAGCGGGAGGTCTCCCCGTGGGAGATCCTGGGCTGGGTCCTCGTGGGCCTGGGGTTGGCCTGGCTCCTCCACGAGCTCACCAAGCCCCGCCGTACCTAGCCCTCAAATCCTCTGGCGAAGACCCCAGGAAGCCTTGGTCTGCGCTCACCACCGTGGCAAACCCGCGGGCCCGCAGGGTCTCCAAGAGCAGGCGGGTCCTCCTTGTCGGGATGGAGGGCCTCATGACCCCCTCGGCGAGCTCCGGCGCCTTGGGGGCAATTCATCGCGATCAGGGATGACCTCGACACCTTCGCCCCAAACAGAAGACCCTTCTTTTGCACCCTTTCGGCGTGCGCGGAGTTCAAGCGGGGATCACAAGGGAAGGGAGAGGGCCAGGGACCGGGGGAAGGCCTGTCATAGGCGCGCGGGAAGCTCGACGGGACAAAAACTTGTCCTAAAGAGGTCGCTCTCGATAGCGCAAGGCCTGGGCACAAGAATCGGTTCAGCGTGAACGGGGGGCAGCGGGCAAGGATGGGACAAAACGAAGGGTTAGCCCCTTTGCCCCGCCTTTTTCACCTCTTCGGTTTTGGGTTTTCTTCTCCTTCAAGAGCACCCGCGACTACCCCCAGCCATCCTCCCTGGAGCGGCGGCCCGAATCTTGGATCGGCCTGCAGAGAACCAAGCTTGTCCAGGCATGACACCATCCTTTGCGAACTTTTAGCAGCATCTTGACGAGAGCCTGATGTCATCGCATTTAAAAAACGCCCGAATCCTGTAAGGCGGAGGTGGAGGAATGGGTAAAAATGCCGTTCTAGCTTTTGTTTTTCTGGCCTTAGGAGTCCTTGGCCTCGCCCAACCCCGGGCCTGTCCTTGCCTTCCCCAGGCGGCCCTGAAGTTCGAGGTAGTTCTCACTCCTGAGGCCGCGGCGAAGATCGCCGAGCTTGGTCTCCAAGTCCCCGTGGTGGGCCGGGTCTATGTAATCATCAGCCAAGATGGGTCGAGCGAGCCCAGGGAGCAGATCGACGTGACCGGTGTTCCCTTCTGGGGGAAGGACGTGGAGGGATTTGCCCCGGGTGCTTCCGTGGTGATCGCCGACGGCGACCCCACGGTGCGGGGCTATCCCCTCACGAGCCTTGCAGAGATCCCGCCCGGCGAGTACTACGTCCAGGCTTTCCTCAACGTGTACACCGTCTTCCACCGGGCGGATGGTCATGTGATCGCCCTCCATCAGGACGCCGGCGAAGGCCAAAACCCCTGGATCTCCCCGGGCAACACCCATAGCCAGGTACAGAAGCTTTACCTTGACCCTGCCAAGTCCGAGACCGTTCGCCTTCTCCTCACCGAGGTCATTCCGCCCATCGAGCCCCTTTTGCCGGGCGAGGTCCTCCAGCAGGGCAACCCCCGGGACACGGCCTGGGTCAAATTCGTCAAGATCCAAAGCAAGCTGCTCACAGAGTTCTGGGGACAGCCCATGTACATCGGGGCCAACGTTCTCCTCCCCAAGGGTTATGAAGAGCATCCGGACGTGTATTACCCCGTGATCTACTTGCAGGGACACTTCCCCGGGCGGCGGGCGCCGTTCGGCTTTGTAGAGGGCCGGGGCGAGTTCTATAACTTCTGGGGCTCCAATGAAGCTCCGCGCATGATCGTTGTGACCATCCGCGACGCCAACCCCTATTACGACACGTCCTATTCGGTGAACTCCGCCAACCTTGGCCCCTACGGGGACGCCATCGTGTACGAGCTCATCCCTTATCTTGAGGAGAAGTTCCGGATCATCCGGGAGCCGTGGGCGCGCATCCTTGCCGGTGGTTCCACCGGGGGCTGGGAGGCCCTGGCCCTGCAGATCTGGTACCCCGACTTCTTCGGCGGCTGTTGGGCCTGGTGCCCTGATCCTGTGGACTTCCACTACTACCAGCTGGTGAACATCTACGAGGATGAGAACGCCTACTACATCGACCATGGCTGGGTCAAGGCCGAGCGGCCCAGCGCACGGGAGGTTGACGGGAACGTGCGGTTCACCATCCGCCAGGAGGTCTACTGGGAGCAGGCCATCGGCTCGCGCGATCGCTCCGGCGGCCAGTGGGCCATCTGGGAGGCGGTGTTCAGCCCCGTGGCCGAGGACGGCTACCCCAAACCCATCTGGGACCCGGATACAGGGGTCATCGACCGCTCCGTGGCCGAATACTGGCGGGAGAACTACGACATAATCCATAAACTCAAGACGAACTGGGAAAGCCTGGGGCCGAAGCTCGTGGGCAAGCTCCATATCACCGTGGGCGACATGGACACGTACTTCCTGAACGAAGCGGTGTACCTGCTCAAGGAATTCCTGGATTCCACTAAGAACCCACCGGCCCAGGCCACTTTCGAGTTCGGCTGGCGTAAGCCCCACTGTTGGAGGGGGGAGAGCCCCTGGCGGCCGGGGCAACAGATCTCCTACGCCGAGTTCGTAAGGGTTGTGGCGGATTACATCACAAAAAACGCCCCGGAAGGCGCGGACACCACGAGCTGGAAGTACTGAGCACAGAGGTCTGGCCAAGGAGAAGGGGGCCGCGTGCCCCCTTCTTGCTTTTGGGGAGGCGTAACCCCCACTGCTTGCTCCTGGCCTTGGGAAGGGGTAGTGTACATTTAGGTGATCACCATGCGTGTGGCCTCGGTGAAGACGTTCCGGGGTCTGGTCACCCGCCTCACCCATCTTCAGGAGCCGGTGCTGGTAGTGCGGCGGGGAAGGCCTGCAGGGATCTTCTTCCCCTGGACGGACGAAGTGCTGCCCGCCGAGTTCAGGCGAGAGCTCTTCGCTCGCCTCTCCCAAGAGATCGCCGCAAGGCTAACCCAGGCCGGGCTGAGCGAAGAAGAAGTGCTCCAGGATTTTGAAGCCCATCGAAAGGCTCGTCGTTGACGCGAATCCCGTCCTCTCCGCGGTCCTTGGCGGGGTGGCACGGGAGGTCTTCCTTTGCCCCTTCATCGGCGAGTTCGCCATCGCCCTTCCCACCCTGCGGGAGGTGGAGGCCTACATCCCCCGTCTGGCGGCCAAGCCCAAAGCCGTCCAGGCTGGAGTTACGGAAGAAATGCTCTTTGCGGCCTTAACCCTGCTTCCTTTGACCGTGTACCCAAGGCGGTTCTACCGCGCTGCACTCAAAGAGGCCCGACGCCGGATAGGCCCGCGCGACCCCAAGGATGTGGACGTGCTGGCCTTAGCCCTGAAGCTCGAAGCACCGATATGGTCCAACGACGAGGACTTCGTAGAGGTGGGGGTCCCACGGTACACCACCGCAGAGCTCCTGCGCCAGCTGAAGCGAGGTTGAAGCTTCCTTAAAAGAAAAACCGCGTCTTCCCGCGGGTCTCGATCCCCGAAAGAGGGGCGGGAAGGAGGACAAAGGGGTAGCCGCCGCTTACCTCGCCCAGGGCCAGGCACCCGTGTTTGGGGAGGGCCCGCACAAGGGCGCCCAAGGAGGCCTCGTCGATGAGGCCGGACTTAGCCACCCAGCGCACGTCCTCCTCCAGGGGCAGCCGGAACAGGAACAGGTTGTCCGCGGCCCTGAGGACCCCCTCAGGGAGGGCCGTGGGGGTGTTGGTGATGAAGAAGC
>JAUQPF010000022.1 GCA_030550535.1 Candidatus Bipolaricaulota bacterium | reverse complement strand
CGATCTCGGGATCGCGGGTGGCGAAGAACTCCTCTTCCTGAAGCTTGATGCGCTCCCAAGGCGGGTTGCAAAGGACCACGTCGAAGCCGCCTTGGGCGAAGACCTCGGGGAACTCCAGGGGCCAGTGAAAGAAGCGCAGCCGCTCGGCCAAAGCCCGCACGTGCCCCACAAGCTCGCCTTTCAGGCCCGCGCTTCCCCGCGTGAGCGCCTGGTAAAGGTCCAAGGGCTTGGGAATCCGGGAGGCCTCCGCGGGCTCGAGGCGCGCGAAAAACGCGGCGGTCCAAAGATCGCAGGCCAGCCGCAGCTTCCCAAGCTCCTCGTCCTCGCGAAGCTCCCGGTAGCGCGCGGCCTTTTGCTGCACCTCCGCCGGCGTGTCCTCCGAAAGGTCGCCGATCTCTGCGAGCTTTTGGGCGAGCTTGCGCACGGTGGTCCTGAAGTCGAGGAGGGGAAGGGCTCCACTTTCCCCCTCGGAGTTTGCGCGCTCCACCTCCCGTTTTAGGCGGCGGGCGAAGCTCTTGTCGTCGCCGGCCACAGGTTCGTAGGCTCCGGCCGGGATGCCCGCCTCCAAAACGGAAAGGTCGAACACGCCCACGAGGGAGTCGCCGCAGCGGATGCGGTGGTCCAGGAAGGTCAGGGGTTTCCCCTCGGCGTGGCCCTCGATCCACAGGGCCACCTTGCACAGCTCCACGGCCAAGGGGTTTTTGTCCACGCCGTAGAGGCAGTGGGTGATGACGTCGCGGATGGCCATTCTCACCGTCTTCGGCTCCGGCTCCCCCTCGTTGTTGCGGATCTGGGCGAGCTTCTTTCCCAGGCGCCGGGCCGCGGCAAGAAGGAAGTGCCCGGAGCCCGTGGCCGGGTCCAGCACCCGCAACGTGAGGATGGCACGTTCTTTCTCCGCGGGCGTGCGGGCCTGCCGGAGGCGCTCCTCCAAGACCGGCTCCAAAGCGCTCTTCACCAGCTCCTCCACGAGCTCGTGGGGCGTGTAGTAGGAGCCGGTGGATTTGCGCTCGGTGCCCTCGCCCAGGCCGAAGCGGGGCGTCGCCGCCCCAAAGTCGAACACCGGCCGGAACTCCAGAAGGCTCTCGTACACCGAGCCCAGCTCCTCCACGTCGAGGAAGGCGTAGTTCACCCGGCGCTGGACCCGGCTTTCGGGATCGTAGAAGTACCCCAAATGCCGGATGGCCCCAAGGAGGTGGTTGTTCCAAAGATGGGCGTTCTCCAGGTTCTCCAGCGCGTGGGCGGCGAAGAGCTCGCCATCGAGCACAGGAAGGCCAAGAAGGGCCGCGAGGGGTTTTCCGTCCCACTTGGGCGAGGAATCGCGCAGCACATGCCAAAGCACCCGCAGGGACAGCCAAAGGTCGTCGTGTTCGGTGTAGGCGCGGGGGTCGTCGGCCAGGCGCCGCAGGCGCGTGAGGCTGTACCCCCGCCAGTACACCTCGTTGCCGCCCAGGATCCGCCGCTCCTCGGCCACGAAGAGGAAGAGGAACCGGTAGACCAGGCGCAGGAGCTCCTCGTAGAACTGGGCGGGGGAAAGCGCTCCCGTGCGCACCCTCTCGCGGAGGCCCTCGTTCTTGGGGTGGGCGAGGAACCCGTTTCCCAGGATCTTCAGGGCCTCAAGGACGCCGTCGCGCAGGCGGTCGCGGGCGCGGTTCCCCAGCTCCACGGACTGGCGGTGGTACTTCTCCAGCCAGCACTCGTGGGCATCGGCGATGCCCTTGGGGAGGCGGGAGCGGTGGAGAAGGCGGAAGAGGACCACGAAGTCCTCGAAGCGATCGGCCTCAAAGAGGGCCTCGAGGTCGAACTCCAAATAGGCCTGGCGGCGCACGGCCGGGGTCTTGCGCAGGACCCGGAGCACAAGGCCGTTGGTGACGATCCCCCAGAGGTGGTCGGTGCGGTTGAGGAACTCTTGAAGGAGGGCGTGGGGGGAGAGGCGGGGGCCGGCGGGGTCGCGCTTGCCCAATTCCTGGCGGGCGCCGGCGATGTGCACGGGCGGGGCGTCCTCCGCCACGCCCGCCCGGTGGGAGATGGAGAACTTCTCCTCGCCCACCACGTAGGCCCGGGGGTTGCGCTCAAGCTCATAGCCCAAAAGGCTTAGGAACGGGATGATCCAGCGGTCCCGGGTGAGGGAAGTGCCCCGCTCCTCAGGCGACAGGCGATCCAAGGCCTCGCGGAACTTCCTCCAGTAGTACTTGGCGTCCTGGTAAGTCTCGGCGATGTGCTCAAGGAGCGAGGTTCCCTTGGGAAGGCCGAAGTCCTCGGGCTTTTGGCCGGGGAAGTCCTTCGCGGCGAGGGAGTCCAGGAGATCGGGGCTGAAGAGGCCGCCTTCCAGGTGAATGGCCGGACCCTCCGCCTTGGGACGGGCCTTTTCTTCAAGCGTCTCCAGCATCGTTCACCCCCGCACCACGGGCTGAAGAACGAGGAGACCTAGAACATCGGGAGGTCCCTGAGGCTCCACGGCGAGGCCGCGCACGCGCTCGCCCACGACGCGGCGCAGCCGGCGATGGACCGCCTCGAGCTCGGCAGCCCGGGCCGCAAGGAGCCGGGCCCAAGGCCCCTCCGGATCGTCAACCCACGGCTTGATCAGGCCAAGCGCGTATTCCACAAGCTCGCGCTTCTCGGCCTCAGGGATGTTTTCCACGGGCCGGGCTTCCGCCAAAAGCACCAGGGCCTCGTGGGGTTTCAGGAACGCCTCGCCGCGACCCTCGACGCCTGTGACCAGGACCTCCTCCGCAAGGAGCGGGTCCTTCTCGGGCGCGCGCAGAAGGTAGCGGGCGCGCAAAAGCACAAGGGTGGTGAGGCGGGGGACGCGGTCGGTGCGGAGGGCGCCGCAGCGGGCCGCCGGGGATTCCCCGCCCGTCAGGGCGGATTCAAAAAGGTATTGGGCGAGGGCGGCGACCAAGGGGTGGTTGCGGCCCACGTACTCCGCCCCCTCCGGTGTCGGGCTCACGAAGGCGATGGGCCAGGCGGTGCGGCGCTCCCGACCCCGCCCTTCGGGAGGCAAGGCCGCCCGCACAAGAGGCGGAAGCTGCGCGCGCACGTCCTCCGTGAGCGGGATGTGGAAGACCCGGGGATCCCGGCGATCCTGCCTCACGGGGACGCCCAGGCGCTGCAGGGCCTCCAGGGTGAACTTTTGGACCTCCTCCGGCGTCCCCAGGACCTCGTCTGTGGCGCGCAGATCCTGCTCCACCTCCTCGGGGCGGAGGGCGCGCTGAGCGAACCGCGTGCGGCTCTCCTTCTCGCGCCGGGCATCGAGGTCCCAGCGGCTGTGGAACTCCCGCACGTACTCCTGCATGAACTCGAAGGCCAAGTCCTCCTGGAGGCGAGCCGCCGGACCGCTGAAGAGCGCGTTCACCAGGGCCTCGATGACCCACTCCTCCTCGGCGGGCACGGGCACGTAGGTGCCCAGGCTCTTGCGGATCTCCCGGGCCTTGTTGAGGAGGACACGGATGACCGCGCCGTCCACGGGGTTGTCGCGGCCGTAGAAGCGGATGGCCTTCACCCTGGGCGAGGTCTGGCCGAACCGGTCCACCCGGCCCTCCCGCTGCTCCATGCGGTTGGGGTTCCACGGGAGGTCGTAGTGGAGCACCGCGTTGAACCCTTTTTGGAGGTTCACGCCCTCGGAGAGGCATTCCGTGGCCACGAGAACGCGGCGGATCCCTTCCTGCGCCATGAAGTCCTCCACGAGGGCCCGGCGTTCCTCCTCGCCCAGGCGGCCCGTGATGCAAAGCACGCGAAGGTCCGGAAATTCCGAATCCAACGCCCGCTGGAGCTCCTGGGCCACGTACTCCGCGGTGGCCACGTAGAAGCACCACACGATGGGATGGAAGCCCTGGTGCAGGAGGTCGCGCACGGCGGCGATGGCCCCCTGGAGCTTCGCGTCCTTTTCGGGGGTGATGGCCTCGGCAAGCGCGAGGAGCTCGCGCAGACGGGCGCGGTCAGTGGCGGTGATGCCGGACTCGGGGTGGCCCAGGAGCGGCCTGGGCGCCTCCTCCGGAGGCGGGGTCTCGCTGGGCTCGTAGACGAAGCTTCCCAGCTCCCATTCCTCTTCGCTGGCCTCGGTGGGATGGGTATCCTCCCGGCGCTTTTGCAGGGCGGCCTTGGCCGCCGCAGGGCTGGACATGACCGCGCGCAAAAGCGCCAGCGCTGCCCAGTAGCGCATGCGCCGCCGATGCCCGGTGAGCCCGCGCCCCGCGTGGACGAGGCCCAGGCAGAAGTCGTGCGCCTTCTCAAAGAGGCGGCGCTGCTCGGAGGAGAGGGCGTAGGTCACATCCACGGTCTCCCGCTCGGGGAAGAGGATCTCCGCGCGCTCCCAAACGTTCTTGATATCGGCGCGGGTGCGCTGCACGAAGTGCCGGGCCAGGCGCTCCCGCTGTTCCTCCGTCCAGGCCGAGGGAACCCAGCCCTCGAACTCCCGATCCAGAAGGCCAAGGAGCTTTTGGAAGGCCCCGGGCAGGCCGCTGTGGGGGGTGGCGGTGAGGAGGATGAGGTGGCGGCGGGGATCGTCCGCCAGCGCCCGCACGAGCTCGTAGCGCCGCTGCCGCTCGGTGGGGCCGCTGGGGGTGGCCCCGTGCACCTCGTCCACGACCACGAGTTCCGGAGCGTGCTGCAAAAAGAGCTGCATGTGTTGAGTGCGTTTCACAAAGTCGATGCTGAGGACCTGGACGGGGAAGTGCTCGTAGACGGAGCGGTCCGGGGGCACCTCGCGCTCGAGCGCGGCCAAGGTGGCCGAGCCCACCACCACCGGCTGGAAATGGAACTTTTCCCGAAGCTCCTGGGCCCACTGGTCGCAGAGGTAGGGCGGGCAGAGGACGGCGAAGCGCCGGATCTCCCCGCGATCCCAGAGTTCCCGGACGATGAGGGCCGCCTCGATGGTTTTTCCCACGCCCACGTCGTCGGCGATGAGGAGGCGCACAGGATCGAGGCGCAGGGCCATGAGGAGGGGCACCAGTTGGTAGGTGCGGGGGCGGATGGAGATGCGGCCCAGGGAGCGCAGGGGCGCGGCGGCCTCCCGCAAAAGGAGGCGCGCGGACTGCCAAAGAAGGTGCACGGCCGCGGCGTCCTTGACCTCCCTGGGATCGGGCAGGGGGAAGGACGCGCGCTCCACGCGCTCCGTGGGGTAGCTGTAGCCCAGGAGCTCGGCCAGAACCCGGTGCACTTCCACCACGTCGTCCTCGGTGCCGGTGAGGGGGCGTAGGGCGAGGACCTCGGTCGAGCCAGGGAGGACCACCCAGAGGCGTTCGCGGAAGCGCACCACCGCGCCCGGCGGGATCCTGGCCATCTTGCAGCATTTTACCGGGGGGACGGCGCGCCCAGCCAAACCTGGCCTCTAAAAAAGAAGCAGGAAAGTGAGGAGGGCGGTGAGCAGGAGCGGGGAAAGGAGGGCCCGGTCCAGGGTGAAGCGGGGGAGGGGGAGCGCCCGGAACCAAAGCCATCGGTAGAGAAGAACACCG
>JAUQPF010000031.1 GCA_030550535.1 Candidatus Bipolaricaulota bacterium | reverse complement strand
GGAGGCAGTGATGCGGACGGGGTGGGTTTTGGGGGTTCTTCTCTTCACGCTAGGCAGCGCTGTGGAGGCACAAGAACTCAGGGCCGTCTCCCTCCAGTGCAACGGGGACCTCATCCACGGTTGGTACGGGCCGCGCGACCCCGCTTTGGCCATAAGGCTGGATAGACATTGAGGAGCTCTTTTTCTCCGCCGCCAAAACCGGGGGCATCCCTTGGGAAAACCTCCGCGTTTGGCGCGGCCCAAGAGGGGCACGCTATCCCCGGGAAAACTCGGCGTTGTGTCCGAAAATCTCGGGATAAGCGAGGATTTGGTCTTTCAGGGGTGCGTCGTAGCGGATCACCACGACGCGGTAGCCCCGCAGCCGTAGCTCTTCCCGCTGCTGGAGGTCCCGTTCGCGACGTTTCGGATCACTGTGCTCTGGGCCGTCGCAGAACACCAAAACGTTGGGAACATAGAAAAAGTCGGCGATGACCCCGACCTCGGGGACGAGTTTTTGGGCCGCATCGGGAAGGCGAAAGCCCTCCCGATAAAGAAGATCGAGGAACTCCCGCTCCAAGGAGGACCGCGGATCAATCCTCTCCAGGAGCCATTCGTAGTGTTCCTTCCGGCTTCGGCCTCCGTGCTTGAGCTCTAAAGTAGACCGGGCCAAGCGTCGCAGGATCTCCTGAATCTTCAGCCGGTTTAGGTACGGCAGCATTCCGTGGTTTTCGTAGCTAAGAAGGCATTCGTAGCAAGCGGCGTGGCCGTCGCTCTGGTCGTCCCCCGTTTCCTCCGCAAAGTGGCAGATGCGCAGAGCCTCCTGGACCACCTCACGGAAGGCCGCGCCGTCCTCGACCAGGCGGCGCAGAGCGCCCACCCCGCCCTCGGCCTCCTCGTAGAAAAGAAGCGCCCGATGCTCCCCCCGCCCCAGGGCCTCGACCGCGAGCTCGCGTTCCTCCAGATGGAAGGTCTTCTCCATGGCTCGTTTGAGGGCGAACGCCAAGCTCATCTCCACCGTGGGGTTTTCCCGCCACTCCCTTGGCCCCAAGCGGAGGAAGAGGACGTTCCGAGTGTTGTGCACAAACAGGGAGACCAAGCGCGCATCAGGCGTTTGCTCCTCTGGGTTGGGAAAATCCCCGCGCTCGAGGTCCACCCAAAAGCCCGCCTCTGGCTCCCCGAGGCGCCCGCGGTTGATGAGGAACACCGTGGCCGCGGGGGCGTAGCGCAGATCGGCGAGAACCCCCTCGGTGTCGTACACGACGGCCTCGCGCAACGCCTCCCCAGGGTTCAAGCGAAACGCCACCTCCACGCGGAAACCTCGGCGCCGCCGCTCTTCCTCTTCGCAGGTGATGCGTTCGCTGCGCTTCAGGCGCACGTTGGGGAGCTCCAGAAGCTCCAGCCACTCACTGGTTGTGGCGTCCAGGGGTGTGCGGCAAGCCGGACACACATCCTCTCCGGATTCGGCCAACGCGCCGCACATGCGGCACAGGCGCCTTTGCGCGAGGCGTTCCCGCAAGCCGCCGGGCGGGGCCTGAAAGCCGGCCACTTCCCACTTGGCTCCCTCGTGGTAGACCAGCGTGCGCGGAGCGAACTCCGTGATCGCCAAAAACCGGGGGCGCGCGAAATACTCGCCCTCGCCGCGGGGGACCCAGGCCCGCACGGGCAGGGCTGGGAAGTTGTAGCCCGGAAGGAATCCCTCGCTGGCCAAATACCGGTACGGATAGAAATCCCCCTCCTCGCGGGTCACGTTCCGCTGGAGGAGCAGGTTGAGCTGCCGGCGGGCCTCGTCCTGGCGGCGCCGAGCCTTCTCTTGCTCCTCTACCGTGCGGGCACGGTCCTCCTCCGCACGCGCCTCCTCCCGCAGGCGCATGGCCGCGCGGTACAACTCCCGCCAGCGGTCAAAAGCGCGGTCGAATTCCTGTGGGGCTCGCGCGATCACCTCCTCCATCCATTGGGCAGTGAACCACTTCGCGGGAGCCAGCTCCTCCAAAAGATCCTGAAAAGCGCATTTCAATCGGTCCAAAAGCGCACTCAGCCGTTCAGGTTTGGGTTGAAGGTCCGCGCGCACGCCCTCCCGCAGGGGGAGCTCCGGATAGCGGTGGATGTCGATGACGTTCTCGATGGAGTTGCCCAAGGGGAGGCGGATCTCCGCCAACCACTCGGCTTGGATATGGGCGCGCAGAAGGTCAGGGTTTTGAAAATCCAAGCGGGGGGCGCGCACGTTTCCGCCCACCATCTCCTCGGGATGGCGGAAGAAGTACTGATCGTGGTTGTGCTCGGCGCCGCAGAAGGTGAGGATGAGCCCGGCTTGGCCCTGTCGGCCGGCGCGGCCGCTGCGTTGGGCATAGTTCGCGGGCGTGGGCGGCACGTTGCGCAAGTACACCACGTCCAGATCCGCGATGTCGATCCCCAGCTCCATGGTAGGGGTGCACACCAAAAGCGGGAGCCGACGCCCAACCTCCGGATCCTCGCGGTCCTCCTTGCTCCAGCGGAAGCGGCGCTCCCGCCGTTGGCGCTCCCCGGGAGCCACCACTTGAGCCGTGTGTTCCCGCGCTTCTAAAGCCGCGAGTTCGCGCGCGGCCTCCTCGTAGAGACCGCGAAAGAAAAGGTTCAGGGGGCGATCGCCCTGCGGGGAAACGGAGCGGTCCGCGCAGAGCGAGGGGAATCCCTGCAGACTGCCCGGCCCCACGCGCCACACCAAGACCGCGGCGTTCAGCCTGTAGACCGCTTCGCCCTTTCTCCCCCGTTCCAAGCGCAGGAAATCCTCGCGCACAAGAACATCGAAAAGCTTTTGCAGGGCTTGTTCCCGCTGAGCCTCGTTGGGCAACTCCAGGACGCGACCCAGGAAGCGCGCGAGGCGTGTGCTTGGGCCGACGAGGATCCCGCTTGGCCGGGAAAGCTCTTCCCCGTCGGGATCCAGACCCCAAAACTCGTTCAAATCCTGCCTTGCCCGCCGGGTGAGGGAATGTAACTTGCTTTCGGCAAAGACGGGCGCGTCGATGGCCCCTTTCATGCGGAAATAGTTCAGCACGCACCTGAGGATCTGGACCCTCCGGGGCAGGGGAAGACGGGCGAAGAGGGGAAGGTCTGTCCAACGCGCCTCGTCTGCGGCCAACGCCTCGAGGCCTTCGTAGTCGACGTGGATGAGTCCGACCTCTTCCAGGTTGGGCTGGACCACACGCCAGCCCCGCCGAAGGTCCTGATAGAGACGGTATTCCGTGAGGTCCACGAACGTCTGCCACACTTCCCGGGCACGGGGGCTGTCGTCGGCAAGGTGGGGATTTTGCGCCACCTCGCCCACCCCAAGGCCGGAGAAGCGGGCCACCTCCTGGGCCAGCCGGTCAAAGCGCAGCTCGCCGTGTTCGCGGAGGGCCGCGTAGAGGGCGGCCCGAAGCACGGCGGTCTGCACGAAATCGTTGAAATGGCCGGCCTGGAAGGACGCATCCTGACGGTTATCGGTGAAACAAAGGAGCTTGGACCGCTCCTCCCCGAAAAGGTGCCCGGTGTGGCGCAGGAGGGCCGCGGCCAGAACGGTGGTGGCCATGGCCCGACCCTCGCTCGCCAGACGGCTCAACTTCCGGTATTCCGTCTCCCGGGCCGTGTAGCTTTGGCCGCAATGGACGCACACCCAGAACTTAGGACCTTGCCACCACGCCGGCAGGGCCTCGGCCTCCTCGGAGAAGACGTGGGCCCCATCGGGCCTGATCCAGAGCTTTTGGGGCAGGCGGTCCCGCCACGGCGCGCGCACCCGGCCATCCGGACTCAGCCACTCCTCAGGCGGCTCGAATTCCTCAAGCCCGCCCAAAGCCAAGGTCAAATAGCCGCGTTCCCCCTCTTCCTCCTCGCCCTCGAGGTCGGGCACAAAGCGATCCCCCACCCGGCGCACGCGGTAGTACTCCTGGCCGCATCTGCGGCAGAAACGCAGCGGGAAGAAAGGTTTCCCGTTCTCGAGCGCGGGGCGAAGGCTTAACCGGCGGCGATCGGGAGGCTCCAGCGTGGCATAAACCTCGGGGCTTTGGCTGATGAATTGGTGCAGCTTAAAGGCGAAGAGCCCAAGCTTTTGCCCGGCCTGCAGGACCTCCCACAGACGCGCTTCGGCCACATCCTCGGGGATCCCAAGGGTTTGGGCGAGCTCGCGCACGGCCTCGTCCACGCGCCTTGGGGGGCGGCGACGCAGCTCCTCCCCCGTGCGCTCCAAAAGCAGGGCGTGCTCGATCCAGCGCACGAGCGGATGCCGCCGGAAAAGCTCGGGATCCTCAGGCAGGGGTTGTTCCCGCGCGGCGCGGAGTTCTTGGGGCGTGGGCGGGCCGCCCCGGCTGACCTCGCTCAGGATTTCCTCCACCACGTTCTCCGGAGGAATCGGACGGCCGAAGAAGCGGGAGGCAAAGCGGGCCACTTCCTGGCGCCGCTCCCCGGGGGTATCGTGCCGGTGGGCCACCATGGTGGCGCTCGTGCCGATGTGGATGACCCTTTCGCGGCCAAGGCGGGCCCGCAGCCTCCGCACGAGCATGGCCACGTCCGCGCCCTGCCGCCCCCGGTAGGTATGGAGCTCGTCGAACACCAGGAAGAAAGGCACGTCTTGGGGCGCCTTGGGCTCAAGGAGCGGGCGGTCCTCCGGGCGCACCAGCATCAGCTCTAGCATCACGTAGTTGGTGAGGAGGATGTGGGGCGGCTGGTCGCGGAGCACTTGGCGCTCGGCCTCCTCCGTCTCGCCCGTGTAGCGGGCGAACCGCACGGGAAACTCTTGGCCAAAGCGCTCCTTGTACGCCAGGGAAAGGTCCTGTAAGGCGACGTACTGGGAGTTCACCAGGGCATTCGTGGGGTATACGAGGAAGGCGAGGGGGCCGCGCACGCCGGGGTTCCGCACCACCGCATCCACGATGGGCACCAAAAAACACAGGGTCTTGCCCGAGCCGGTGCCGGAGGTGACCACGAAGTCCTGCCCGCTTTGGGCCCGCACGATGCCTTCCAGCTGGTGCTGCCACAACCGCCGCCCATTCAGCCGCAGGTTGAAAATTCGCGCCGTCTCGGGATGAATGAGCCCTTCCTGCGCGAGCTCCTCAAGCGTCTTCGCCTCCTTGTAGGCCGGCGAAAGCTGAAGCAGCGGAGGTGGCCACAGCTCTTTCGCCTCCAATACCTGCTCCGCGAACTCGCGGATGCGCCCATCGCGAACGTTCAAGTAAGCGCGCACGAACTCCCGGTAGTCCCGCAGCACCCGGCGGTGAAGCTCCACGATGCTCACGGCCGTCCCCCTTCCGCCGGTTTATGGTACTGGGGAAGGCCCGTCCAAGCCCATCAAAACGCAGGGGAAGTGAGAAGGTGCGCAGCGAGCTCCAGGGCGTCCGCCGGCCAGTGGTCCCGGGGGCGGGGGTGAACCACGTCCGGCCGCCCCGGTTCAGGGCGGCAGGCAAGCACGACGCGGGCCCACCGTTCAGGAATAGCTTTAAGGCCGTAAACGGCGCCCAAGAGGCTCCACAAAGCCCGCGATTAGGAACATGCCCAAGGTGGTTCTTGCCCCACGCACCGCCCTGCAAACCTTGGACACCGAGAGAACGGGGCCGTTCGTCTGCTTCAACTTCCAAAGGGGGTGGGGCGAGGGACGTCCGGGAGCTCGGGCATCTCCTTGCCGGCGCGCTCGGAGAGGCGCTGGGCAAGGGGCATAAGACGGTTGCGGAAGGAACCTACAGCGTCGTTGTACGCGTCCACGACGGCGCTCAGCCGATCCCCAAGCTTTTTGAAGTG
>JAUQPF010000030.1 GCA_030550535.1 Candidatus Bipolaricaulota bacterium | reverse complement strand
GAGGCGGTGCGGGAGGCCCTGGGCGGCCGGGCCTCCGTGGTCGTCCACGTGGAGCCCCTCTCGGACCGGGAGGACTAGGCCTGGGTGCTCCTGGGGAATTGGAAGCCCTTGGCGAAGACGCGAAGACAGGCCTCCACCACGGCAGGATCGTAGAGTTTCCCGGCCTTATCGCGGATCTCGGCGAGGGCGGCGTTCACACCCAGGGCCGGCCGGTACGGGCGATGGGAGCTCATGGCCTCCACCACGTCGGCCACCGCCAGGATCTTGGCCTCAAGGAGGATCTCCTCGCCGCGCAGGCCCCGCGGATAGCCCGAGCCATCCAAGCGTTCATGGTGCTGGTACACCATCTCCGCCACCGGCCAGGGGAACGCCACCCTCCGGAGGATCTCGTAGCCGGCCTTGGGGTGCTCCCGGATGAGGGCCATCTCCAAATCCGTGAGCTTCCCAGGTTTGCTTAGGATCTCGATGGGGACAAAGAGGGCTTTTCCGATGTCGTGGAGGAGGGCGGCCACGCGCAATCCCTGGATGCGCTCTGGAGGAAGCCCCATCTCCTCAGCGATGGCGGAGGCAAGTTCCGCCACGCGGCGCTGGTGCCCTGCCGTATAGGGCTCCCGCAGGTCCATGGCGGAGGCGAAGGCATCCACCACTTGGTGGAAGAGGCGCTCCAGGGTCTTCGTCCAAGCGAGCCGCTCCTCTTCGGCCCTCTTGCGTTCGGTGATGTCGCGAGCGATGCCCTCGATGGCCACGAGCTCCCCCTTCTCGTCGTAAACGGGGATGTTGATCTGCTCGGTCCAGACGATGCGGCCATCCTTATGCACCCACCGGAATTCCAGGGGCTTTCCAAAGAAACCCTGGCCCTGGCGCAGGGACTCCAGCGTCGGCTGGTCCTCCGGATGCACGATCCTTAAGCCAAGCTCAGGATCGGCGTAGTGTTCCTCGGGCGTATAGCCCACGATGCGCGTGGCCGCAGGGTTCACGTAGTCGAAACCGGGTTTGGGCTTCAAGCGGTACCGGTAGATTAGGTCCTGTGCGTTTTCCGCAAGGCGGCGGAAGCGGGTCTCGCTTTCCCGAAGCTCCTTGAGGAGCTGAGCATTGCGCAAGGCCGCGGCCACGTGCGCCGCGAGGAGCTCCAAAAGGGCCAGATCCTCAGCATGGAAGGCGTGAGGCTGGTAGCTTTGGGTAGAAAGCATCCCGATCGTTTCCTCTCCGGCTTTCAGGGGCACCGCCAAAAGGGAGCGCACCGGGTCTTCCGTGCCGAAATGAAGCGCGGGCACCTCCTCCTTAAGCAGATCCCCGACGAGCAAGGGTTTTCCGGTGCTCAGGATGTGCCAGGTGAGGCCTTGGCCCTTGGGAATGCGCTGGGGAGGGAAGCGGCCACCCTTATCGAAGAGATAGACGGCCTCAACTTCCTCTTCCGAGCGTTTCAAGGCAATCACGAAGGCTTCGGCGGGCATGAGCTCGGCCACAGCCCGGTGCACCGCCTCGTACACCCGCTCGGGGTCCGCCAGCGCCTGAACGATCTCCTGGCTGGCTTGGTGGAGCACGGTCAGGCGATGGAGCTGGCGCTTCAGCTTTTCCTCAGCTATCCGGCGGGCGGTGACGTCCCGCTGTACTCCCCAAACGGCTCGTAGCTCCTGCCCCGCAAAGATCCCCACAGCCGTGTACGCCAGCCAGCGCTTCTCCCCCTGCGGTAGCTGGACCTCTAACTCACGCCCAGTCAGGCGGCCCCCGTTTTCTAGGAATTCCCGTACCACAGCCTTGAAAGCCTCAGGAATCTCGTTCCCAAAGAGCGCACGAAGCTCGCGTCCCAAAAGCTCTTCCACGTGGGAGAAACCGTAGTGGCGGGCGAAGGCCTCGTTGGCTTCCTTAAGCACGGCATGGGATAGGAGGTGTTCGACCTGGACCTCTAAGGGCAGCGAAAGGGGCAAGGGTTGGCGCAGCTCCAGGCGATAGAAGCCCTCCTCGGTCTGCTCGGCGAAGTGGCGGTAGCGGGCCTCGAACTCCTTGAGCAGGGATACGTCGGCGAAGGCCACGAGGCTTCCCAGGTATTCGCCATCTTTCAAGAAGGGACGTAGATGGACCACAGCGGGGAAAGCGGAGCCATCTTTGCGCGTGAGGACGATCTCGTAAGTACAGGCCTCACCGTTGGCCCCGCGAAGTCGTTGCTCCTCCACGAAGTTCCAAAATGGGGGGGCCACAAATTCCCGCCAGGGTTTGCCCAAGACCTCGGAGACCTCGCAGCCCACGAGGCCTGCGGCCGCGGGGTTGGCGAAGGCGATCCGGCCCTCCGGGTCCACGAGGACCACGCCCTCGGCCAAGGTCTGAACAATTCCCTCATGGAACTGGCGCAGCTCCTCCAGCTCCCCGAAGAGGCGGGCGTTTTCCAGGGCCACGGCGGCCACGTCGGCCAGGGTGGTGAGGACCCGTTCCTCCTCGGGTCCGAACGCCGCGGGCTGCTCGCTTTCCACGTTCAGGACCCCGATCACCTTCTCGCCCACCTTAAGGGGAATGGCTATCTCCGAACGGTTTTGGGGATAGGCACGGATGTAGGCTGGCTCCTGGGAGACGTCCGGGATGTTTTGAACTTTTCCGGTGCGGGCGGCCCGCACCACCACTCCCCGCTCCGCGTCCAGGGGGAGACAGCGGGGACCTTGCGGCTCGCCTAACGAATGGGCCAAAAGCTTAAGTTCGCCCCGCTTATCGTCCACAAGATACAGGCTTACATCGGTGAAGCCCACAAGGGCGCAGGCTCCCTCCACCACGGCCTGGGCCACCTCCCCAAGCGCGCGGGAAAGCACGAGTTTTCTGCCCAGCTCACCCACGGCGTTCAGGCGCTCCGCAAGCCTTCGCTCCTGGGTGATGTCCACGTAGCTCACGAGGATGGCGGGTCGGCCGGAGAACTCGATCCTTTTGGCCAGGGCCCGCACCCAACGCGTGCTCCCGTCCTTATGGATGAAGCGGAACTCCGAGACCGGGGGCACGGGCTCGCCCTGGAGCCTTCGGCGCATGTTCTCCGCCACCCAGGACCGGTCCTCGGGATGGACCATGGCGAGCACTTCCTCGGGCGTCATGGCCATGAGCTCCGCCAGGCTGCGGCCGCACAGTTGCTCCAAGGCAGGGTTGCCGAAGACCACGCGGCCATCCTGGAGGACAGCGATGCCCTGTAGGGAGTTCTCCACCACCGTGCAGTAGGCCTGCTGGGCCTCCACCCTTTCGGTGACGTCCTCCACGGTGCCCTCGTAGTAGAGGATGCGGCCGAACTCGTCGCGCACGACACGGGCGTTTTCCCTGGTCCAGAAGCGGTGGCCATCGCGGCGAATCCACATGGACTCGAAGCCCTGTACCCGGCCTTCCTTCTCCAGGAGCTCCTTGAAGCGGGCCCGGGGGTAGCCCGCCCGCTGGGCCAGGTCCTCCAGGTTGTGCTGAGCGAGCTCCGCAAAGGAGGAAAAGCCAAGGAGGCGCACGAGAGCGGGGTTGGCGTAGAGCACGTGGCCATCCGGTGTGGTACGGTAAAAGCCGATGGCGGATTCCTCCACGAGGGCCCGGAACCGCCCAGCCGTCTCCTCCCGGATGCGGAGCCAGGTCTTTACCCGCACGGAAAGAAGGGGCTTCACGACGGGAAGAGGGATGACGTCGTCAAAACCCGCAGCGAGCCACGGCCCGGCCGGCTCGTGGAAGGGATGGGCCACTAGGACCGGCAAAAAGGAGAAGGCCGCACCGATACGGTTCTTCAGGTTGATGAGCTCGTCCCGAAACCGTTGGGCCACCTTTTTCTCCACGATGATGAGGTCCACGCCCGCGAGGTCCGCCACCACATTTTTCTCGATCTCCGGAGAGAAAACGAAATAACCCTCTTCCTGCAGGAACTCGCGAAGGAGGCGGCGGTCCGCCGCGGAGGAGAAAAGGACCCCGATGGTCGGGGGTTTACCGCTCATCAGGCCTCCAAGGGCGTACATGGCCGCTTAAGAGCCCCGTGACCCCGGTCAGGGGCTCACCTACCCACAGCCCCTTCTCCGTGAACCTGATCTCCCGCAAATCCGTTTGGAATGGGCCTAGCCTCTTTTTGAGGCAGCCGATGAAGCGCACCACCTGCACTCCCATCTCCGCGTAGCGCATGAGGATGGCGTTGTCGAAGAGGTAGCTTATGCCGAGCTCGGTGAGGCGAAGATCGCCGGTGATGTGCTCCACCTCATTAATCCAAAAAGAGGTTACCTCCCGGCTTTGCAAAAAGGCCACGAGGTTTTGGGTGTGGGCGACAAGATCCCCGAAGGCCTCCATAGCCAGGCTGTAGCCACGGACGCTGTCGATCATGGCCACGGAGCAGCCCTCCTCCACGTCGGCGCGCACCAGGGCCAGGAACTCGTCGGGATAGAGGGTCAAAGGGTTCACGTAGCGGAAGCGGAGTTTTTCGCCGCGCAGGTGGCGGTCGGTGAGGATCCCCAGGGCCTTGGCCCGGGCGACCATGGACTCCGGGGCCTCCTCGAACGTGTACACCGCGGCCTTGCGGCCCTGGGCCACGGCCGTGGCCAGAAAGCTCAGGCCCACCGTGGTCTTCCCCGCGCCCGTGGGCCCGGAGATCACCGTGGCAGTGCCGATCTCAATGCCCCCGCCCAAAAGCTGATCGAGGTTGGGCACGCCGGAGGAAAGGAGCCCCCGCCCAGGCTTGGCCTCCTCCAGGGCGTAGACCACATGGGGAAACACGACGATCCCTTCCCCCGTGATGCGGAAGGGATGAAGCCCAGAGAGGTAATCGGAGCCCCGCAGCTTCTCCACTGCGAGGTAGCGGAGCTCCAGGACGCGGCTTTGCCCGATCTCCCGGCGCAGGCGGATCACCCCATCCACCGCCAGGGCCAAGGCCACCTCCTCCTCGACGTCGTGGGGCTCGGCCACAAGCAGGGCCGTGCACCCCATCCGGTTCAACAGGCCCACCAGGGTCAGAAGATTCTTGCGGAATTGGTAGGGGTCGAAGGACATGGCCCGCAGGATGCTCACCGAGTCCAACACCAGCCGTTTGGGCTTCCGCTCCTGAATGGCCTGGCTGATCCTCTTCCAAAGGGGAACTTCCTCCACCTCCGCGGGCGGGAACACCCGATATTCCTCAAATCGCCCCACCACGGTCTCGCTGAGCGGGGAGAGGTCCAAGGTGTCCAGGCCCTCGAGGCTCCAGCCGAAGGGCGCTATGTTCTTCTCCAGCTCCGGGAGGGGTTCGGCCAAGGTGATGAGGAGGCCCTTTTCGCCGCGGCGGAGGCCATCCAGAAGCCACTGGAGGGAGAGGATGGTTTTGCCCGTGCCTGCGGCCCCAAGGATGAGGAAGGTGCGGCCTTGGGGAAAGCCCCCGTGCAGCACCGCGTCCAGCCCAGGAACACCCGAAGGCACGCGCGCTGTCATATCTCACCCCCGCCCTTCGCATTTTATCCGCCGGGGTGACCGCGGCTAAAACGCCTTTCTTCGCGATCCTCTCGGTACGATTGCGTTTCTAGCCCGCGGCTTTCGGTTAAGCTTGGGCCTCGGAGGGACGATGACAAGGGCCCTAGCGTTGGTGGCGGTGTGGGTTGTGACGTCTTGGGCGGAACCCGTGCTTATTCAAATGGGGCCGAAGTCCTTGGCCCTGGATTTCCCCAGCGCGATTTGGCCAATTTGGCAAGGCTCCCTGGTCTTCGGGGGCGAGGAAAGGCGGGCCCAGGGCTTGCCCTTGGCCCCCATCGTCCGGGCCCTGGGTGGAATGAGCGAAGCCGATGTCTTCTTCGTGTTCGCGCCCACAGGAG
>JAUQPF010000050.1 GCA_030550535.1 Candidatus Bipolaricaulota bacterium | reverse complement strand
GTAAGGCCCCGTGCCAATGGGCTACCGAATGGCCATCGATTCCTAAGAATTCAGGTCACCCAAGCCGGCGAAAGAACCGTTAACCCACACGAGGACGTGGGAGCTTTACGGTGCAAACCGGGGTTGTCCTTGAACTTTTTCGGCCTTCTCCATCCGGTGCGAAACCCTCCTCTCCTAGAGGCGAGCAGGAGGAAAGCCACGCACGAAGTACGCCCGGGGCTTCCGCGCAGGAGCTAGAGAAATTTGGAGAGCTGAGGAAGCTCCCTGGGTGGCCATTCGTCTGAAGCATCACGTTTCCTCAGGGTAAAGGCCCAGAAGTCCCGTGGGCTCCGGCCGCCTAAGGAGGCGCACCCCCGGTAACCCAAAAACCGCGAGCTCCGCGGTGTTGTGCACCGTGGCCGAAAGGAGGTGCCCGCCCAGGGCCTCCCCGCCCTCCCTCCCCACCACCACGTGGAGGTGCACCACCACCCCCTCCGGCCCCTCCCCGATGTTCCCTTGCAAGGAAAGGAGCTCCACGGGCTCCGCGATCCTCTCCTCGCGGTAGCCCTTCCCGTCCCAAAAGCCGAGGACTACGTCCCGTAGCATCCCTACCCCGCACACCACGACCCCGAAGGCCCCAAGCTCCCGCAGGGCCTCCGGAAGCCGTTCCCCATCCTGAAGCCGCACCATGAGGTTCTCCCCGCTTTGGGCTTTAAGCACACCCCCTCCTTTCCACCCCAAGCATCACCAAATCGGCCACGTTCGTCCCGGTGGGACCGGTCCTGAGGAGGTCCCCGGCCGCGGCGAGGGCCGTGTAGCTGTCGTTTTCAGCCAGTTTCTCCTGAGGGGAGAGCCCCGCCTTTTCGATGCGCTCACAGGTGGTGCCGTCCACAAGGGCTCCGGCGGCGTCGGTGGGGCCGTCCTTGCCGTCCGTGGCCAAGCTGAGGAGGGCCACACCGGGAAGGCCCCGGATCTCCAGGGCGAAGGCGAGGGCGAGCTCCTGGTTCCGCCCGCCCCTTCCTTTTCCTCGTACGGTGACGGTGGTCTCGCCGGCGGCAAGGAGGAGAGCCGGGGGCCGCACCGGCCGGCCAAACCGCCGTTCCTCTTCGGCCAAAGCGGCGAAAACCCGCCCCACCTCCCGCGCCTCTCCCCGCAGAGTCCCGGTGAGCACCGCGGTCCGAAGGCCTAGCCTCTCCCCAAACCGTTGAGCCAAAACCAGGGCCGTCCTTCCGGAGCCGACCACCACATGCCGCACCCGCGCAAAGCAAGGATCGCCAGGCTTTGGGGTCTCGGGGACTCGCCCCTCTACCCCTGCCCGAAGCCGCTCCCGCACCGCCTGCGGCACCGCCTCCCACACGCCCCGGGCCCGCAACGCCTCCACGGCCTGGGCGAAGGTGGTGGGATCGGGAGCAGTGGGCCCGGAGGCGATCGTGCTGAGGTCATCGCCAGGGACATCGGAGAGCACAAGGGTCAGGACGCGCGCGGGCTGGGCCAGGCGGGCCAATTGCCCGCCTTTCACCAAGGAAAGGTGCTTCCGGACAGCGTTCAATTCGTGGATCGTGGCCCCTGCCCGCAAGAGGAGCTCCGTGACCCGCCCGAGGTCCTCCAGGGTCAGGTCGGAAGCAGGGAGCTCAAACAGCGCCGATCCCCCTCCGGAGACGAGCACGATGAGCAAATCTTGGGGGCTCAGGTCTTGCACGAGCTGGAGGAAGCGCGCGCTTGCCCCGAGGGTGCGCGCGTCCGGCAAAGGATGGCCGGCCTCCGCCACCTCCACGATCCTTGTGGGCACGGCATAGCCGGGGGCCGTGATCACCAAGCCCTCGTCGAGGCGATCCCCAAGGAGCTCCTCCAGGCCGCGGGCCATGCGAGCGGCGGCCTTCCCAAACCCCACCGCGACCACCCGCCGGAGCCGCGAAAGATCGTAGCGGTACGGCCCAGCCCGGAGCCTTTGGCCTTCGCGGTGCACCGCGCGGGCCAAACACCGCTCCGGAGCGAGCTCCAAAAGAACCCGCTCTGCGATCCGCTGAAGAACCTCCCGAAGCTCGCCCTTGCCCAACGTCTTCCCCCTTCCTATCCTCGGGGCCTGTGGCGGTCGCGCTCTTTGGGGAGATCGATCGACGTCTGCGCGAAGCCTTCGGGGACCCCGAAAGACCGCGTTTCGACCCCCTGGAGCTTTTGGTGTGCACCATTCTTTCCCAGAACACCTCCGACCGCAATCGGGACAGGGCTTACGAGGCCCTGCGCGCCCGCTTTCCCAGGCTGGAGGACGTTGTGGCGGCGCCCGTGGAGGAGGTGGCCGCGGCCCTCCGGCCGGCGGGGATGCACCACCAGCGGGCACGACGCCTCCAGGAGGTCCTCCGCCGCATCCTGGCCGAGCGGGGTGAGCTTTCCCTTTCGTTTTTGGAGGCGCTCCCCCCAAAGGAAGCAGAGGCGTGGCTCCTCTCCCTGCCGGGGGTGGGGAAAAAGACGGCGTACATCGTCCTCCTCTTCGCCTTTGGGCACGAGAGGTTTCCCGTGGATACCCACATCGCCCGGGTGACCCAACGGCTGGGGCTTTGGAACGGCCGGGGGGATCCGCACGAGGCCTTGGCTCCCCTCATCCCCCGGGGCCGCGCGTATCCCCTGCATCTCAACCTGATTCGCCTTGGCCGCGAATATTGCCGGCCCCGAAACCCCCGGTGCTCGCGTTGCCCGCTTCGAACCCTCTGCGCTTACGCCCAAAAGGAGGAGGGATGACCCGAGAAGAGGCGCTTCGTTTGGTGGAGGAAAGGGTTCGCACGAAGAACCTGGTGAAGCACATGCTGGCCGTGGAGGCGGGGATGCGGGCCTTGGCCCCGCGCTTCGGTGGGGATCCCGCGCGCTGGGCCCTGGCCGGCCTCCTCCACGACCTCGATTACGAGGAGACCAAGGACCGGCCGGACATTCACGGGAAGCGCACGGTGGAGCTCCTCAGGGGCTTGGGCTTCGCCGACGAGGAGATCCTCCAGGCCATCCTGGCCCACGCCGGCCATAAGGAACCCGAAGAGCCCATGGAGATCGCCCTCACCGCTGTGGACCCCCTCACGGGGCTCATCGTGGCCGCGGCCCTCGTGCACCCCGAGCGGCTCGCCGGCCTCTCCACCCAAAACGTCCTCAACCGCTACAAGGAGAAGGGCTTCGCCCGCTCCGCCTCTCGGGAGGACATCGCCTTGTGCCAAAAGTTGGGCTTGGACCTCCCCAACTTCGTGGAGGTCGTGCTCGGAGCGATGAAGGGAATCGCCGGGGATCTCGGGCTCTAGATCACCCCGAGCTTCCTCCCCACTTTCGCGAACGCATCGAGGGCGAAGTCCAGGTCCTCCTTGGTGTGGATGGCGGAGACCATAACACGGATGCGGGCCTTGCCCTTGGGCACGGTAGGATAGGTGATGGCCTGGGCGAAGACCCCTTCCTCAAAAAGCATCTTGGAGAACTCCCAAGCGGTGTGGGCCTCGCCAAGCATCACGGGCGTGATGGGGGTTTGGGATTGCCCAATGTCGAACCCGAGCTCCACCATCTTGGTCTTGAAGTAGCGCGCGTTCTCCCAAAGCCTTTTTACGCGCTCGTCGGAGCGCATGAGGATGTCCACGGCGGCAATGCAGGCGGCGACGTCGGCGGGGGTGGCGGCGCTGGAAAAGAGGAAAGGACGGCCCCGCTGGCGCAGGAACTCCACGATCTCCCGCTTCCCCGCGACATAGCCGCCCATCACCCCAAAGGCCTTGGAGAGGGTGCCCACCTCGATGTCCACCCGGCCGTGGAGCCCGAAGTGGTCCACGATGCCCCGGCCATGGGAGCCCAAAACCCCCTCCCCATGGGCGTCGTCCACCATCACCAGGGCCTCGTAGCGCTCGGCCAGCTCCACGATCTTCGGAAGCGGCGCAAGGTCCCCATCCATGGAGAACACGCCGTCCGTGACGATGAGCTTCACCGGCGCGCTCTTTCTCTCCTCCAAGGCTTTGGCCAGGAAATCCACGTCCCGATGGGGGTAGATGACGCGCTCGGCTTTGGTGAGACGGCAGCCGTCGATGATGGAGGCGTGGTTGAGCTCGTCGGTGAAGATCACGGCGCCCGGGCCGGCGATGAGGGGGATCGTGGCCAGGTTCGCGCAGAACCCCGACTGGAAGGTCACGGCGTCCTCGCAGCCCTTGAACTCCGCGAGCTTGCGCTCAAGCTCGCGGTGGAGGGCCATGGTGCCGGCGATGGAGCGCACCGCAGCAGGTCCCACCCCGTACTCTTCGATGGCCCGAATGGCCGCAGCCTTGAGCTCCGGATCGTTGGCGAACCCGAGGTAGTTGTTGGAGCACATGTTGAGGACGCGCTTTCCGTCCACCACGGTCCAGGCGCCCACCGCGCTCTCGATGGTGCGGATGATGTTGTACATGCCTTGAGCCTTGAGGGACTCCAGCTCCGCCACAATGAAATCGTACTTGCCCATCCTCCCTCCTCGTCTTAAAAGTACCCTAGGCTACGGGCTTCAGCAACTTTTCCCGTTTGCCTTCGCGAAAAGCACAGGCTAGAATGGCAAAGCGAGGAAATTATGACGAAGATCCTGATCACAGGGGCGACGGGGCAAATAGGATCGGAGCTTACGCTGGTGTTGCGGGAGAAGTACGGCGGCGAAAACGTGGTGGCCGCCGGCCACAAGAAATCGCCGAACCCGCGGCTGGTCGATACGGGGCCCTTTGTGACTCTAGACGTCACCGACCGGGCGCAATTGGAAAGGACGGTGCGTGAGCACAGGATCACCGAGATCTATCACCTTGCCGCGATCCTCTCCGCAACCGGCGAACAAAACCCGGACCTCGCCTGGCGCGTGAACATGGAAGGCCTCTACAACGTCCTGGAGGTGGCACGTCAAACCGGCGTGCGCCGGATCTTCTGGCCCAGCTCCATCGCCGTCTTCGGCCCCAAAACCCCCAGGGACAACACGCCCCAGGACACGATCCTCTCCCCCACCACCATGTACGGGATCACCAAGGTCGCGGGCGAGCTCCTCTGCGAGTACTACCACCGGCGCTACGGGTTGGACGTGCGGGGCCTTAGGTTCCCGGGGATCATCTCCAGCGAGACGCCACCCGGCGGGGGAACCACCGACTACGCGGTGGAGATTTTTTATGCTGCGGTAAGGGGCGAGCCCTACACGTGCTTTGTGCGGCCGGATACGGTCCTCCCCATGATGTACATGCCCGATTGCCTCAAGGCCACGCTTCGGCTCATGGAGGCCGATCCTGCGCGCCTGCGCTACCGCATCTACAACGTGACGGGGATGAGCTTCTCTGCGGAGGAGCTGGCGCGGGAGATCCAAAAGAGGGTACCGGGCTTCCGTGTGCAGTACAAACCCGACTTTCGCCAGCACATCGCCGATAGCTGGCCCCGCACGATCGACGACTCCGCCGCCCGGGAGGACTGGGGTTGGAAGCCCGACTACGATCTCCCCAAAATGGTGGAGGCCATGCTGGTCGCGCTTCAAAAGCGCAAGGAGCGCGGGGAACTTTAGCGTTCGGGCAAGTAGGCTAGGGCCTCGATCTCGATGCGGGCGCCTTTGGGGAGGGCGGCCACGCCCACGCAGGCCCGCGCGGGCGGCTCCAAATCGAAATACGCAGCGTAAGCGCGGTTCACGGCATCAAAATCCTTCATGTCCACAAGATAGATGGTGACCTTGACCAGGTCCTTGAGGGTTCCGCCGGCGGCGGCCAGGATCTCCTTGATCTGTTCCAGGCACCGCTGGGTCTGGGCCTCCATGGGGCCGGAAAAGAGGCCGCCCTGAGGATCCAAGGGGATCTGTCCGGAGATGAAAAGAAAATCCCCGGCGCGGATCGCCGGGGAGTAGGGGCCCACGGTGTGCAGGCCTGGAGGGGTGACGGCGCGTTTGGTCATACCCAGGTGAGGCGGGCCATTTCCGCCCCGTCGCCCAGACGCGGCCCCAGCTTTAGAACGCGCGTGTACCCGCCCTCTCGATCCTTGTACTTGGGCCCGATTTCCGAAAAGAGCTTTTCCGTGGCCTGCTTGTCCCGCAGGATGGCGAAGGCCATGCGCCGATGGGCCTGGGTGTCCTCCTTGGCCCAGGTCACGAGCCGCTCCACGAGGCGCTGGGTGGCCCGGGCCCGCGCCGGCGTGGTGTCGACCTTCCCGTACAGGATGAGGTCACGGGCCTGACCGGCCAGGACCAGGCGGCGCCGATCGGCCTTCATCGAGAGCTTGAGGACTTTCTTGCGGTGCCGCATCAGCCCTCCTTCTCCGAGCGCAAGCGGTGCCCAAGTTCGCTCAGGCGCTGCTCCAGCTTGGCCAGGGTCTTCTCGCCCAGTCCGTGGATATCAGCGATTTCCTCCCGCGTGCGGGAAAGGAGGTCGCCAAGAGTTACGATGCCCGCCTCCTTGAGGAGGTTACAGGCGCGGATTTCGAACCCCAGCTCGGAGAGGGGCCGGTCGTATTCGCTGGGGGCCTCGGCCTTGGGCGTGCTCGGCCCCTCCACCCTCTCCAGAAGGTCCAGGTGCCGCTGGAGGATGCTCACCGCCTCCCGCACGGCCTCGCGTGGGCTGATCGCTCCGTTGGTCCAAACGTCGAGGATCAGGCGCTCGTACCCGGAGCGGCCGCCCACGCGCATCTCCTCCACGAGGAAGTTCACCTTCTCCACGGGCGAGAAATCGGCGTCCACGGGGATGAGGCCCAAGGGGGCGTCCTCCCTTTTGTTCTCCTCGGCCGGGCGGAAGCCGCGGCCCACCTCCACCTCCATCTCGATCTCTAGCCGCCCTCCCTCCTCCACGGTGGCGATGTAGTGGTCGGGGTTGACGATGGTGAGGCCCGCGGGCACCTGGATGTCCGCGGCCACCACCTCCTTGGGCCCGCTCACGTTGAGGTACATGCGGTGCAGCTCGCTGTCCTCCGTGCGGATGGCCAGCTCCTTGAGGTTGAGGATGATGTTGAGGATGTCCTCCCTCACCCCTTCAATGACGTCGTACTCGTGGTATTTTCCGGGGATGTAGATGCGCACCACCGCCGCCCCAGGGATGGAGGAGAGGAGCACCCGGCGCAGGGCGTTGCCCAAGGTTGTGGCATACCCCCGCTCCAACGGAGCCATCACCAACCGCCCGTACCGGTCGGTGTGCTCCACCCAGCTTGCCGTCTCCGGAAAAATGAAGTCCACCATCGCTAGCGGGAGTAGTACTCCACGATCAGGCTCGTGTCCACCGCGTGCTCGAGCTCATCCAGGGTGGGCTCGGCGTTCACCTGGACCCGCAGCCCCTCCAGATCCCGGGTGAGCCAGCTGGGGACAGGCCGCCGGTTCGCGATCTCCCGGATGAAGGCCTTGAGCTTCTCCTTGGACTGGGGCTTGACCTCGATGATGTCGCCCTCCTCCACGAGGTAGGAAGGGATGTTGGTCACCCGGCCGTTCACGAGGAAGTGCCCGTGGGAAACGAGCTGGCGGGCTTGGGCCCGGGAGACGGCGAACCCCGCACGGTACACCACGTTATCCAGCCGGCGCTCCAGGAACTTGAGCAGGGCCTCGCCGGTCACGCCCTTGAACTCCTTGGCCCACTCCACGTACCGGCGGAACTGCTCCTCCCGCACGCCGTAGATCCGCTTGAGCTTCTGTTTTTCCCGCAGGCGCAGGGCGTAGAGGGTCAGGCGCCGGCGGAAGCGGCCGTGCTGCCCCGGCAGGGTGGGCCGACGCTGCAACGCGCACTTCGGGGAATAGCAGCGATCCCCGCGCAAAAAGAGCTTCACCCCTTCACGCCGACAAAGCCGGCACTTGGGTCCGATGTACTTGCCCATCGCTCCTCCTAGCTGTGCGGGGTGGGGGTGACGTTCTTGACCTCTTCCACCTGGATCCCCGCGGCCCTGAGGGTCTGGATCACCGGCTGCCGCCCCGGTCCCGCCCCGTCCACCGTGACGATCACCGAACGGATCCCCATCTCCTTCATCTGGCGGATCAGCGCCTGGCAGGCGAGCTGCGCCGCGTACGGGGTTCCTTTGCGCGAGCCCGTGAACCCCACCGTCCCCCCGGACTGCCAGGCCAGGGTGTTGCCCTCAAGATCGGTGAGGGTGAGGATGGTGTTGTTGAAGGTGGAGTGGATGTGGACGCGGGCCCGTTCGAGGCGCACGTTCCTTTTCTTGCGGGTCTGGGCCTGGGGGCTCATGCCTCACTCCTTGGCCTTTTCCTTCTTGCGGCTGCGCCGCCCGGCCTTGTCCGGCCGCGGCCCCTTCCAGGTGCGGGCGTTGGTGCGGGTGCGCTGGCCCCGCACAGGAAGCCCCACCTTGTGGCGGATCCCCCGGTAGCAGCCGATGTCGATGAGCCGCTGGATGTTGGCGCGAATCTGGCGGCGGAGATCCCCCTCCACGGGGAGGGACTCCACCTCCTGCCGAAGGGCCGCCACCTGCTCCTCGGTGAGGTCCATGACCCGCGTGGCCGGGTCAATCCCCGTCTTCTGCAGGATCTTTTTGGCCAGCGACGGCCCGATCCCGTAGATGTAGGTCAGAGCCACGTCGATCCTCTTCTTCGCCGGAAGGTTGACGCCCGCGATTCTGGCCATAGTTCACCCCTGCCGCTGCTTGTGCTTGGGGTTGCGGCAGATCACCCACAGCCGGCCCTTGCGCCGGAGGACCTGGCACTTCTCGCAGATCTTCTTCACGGAGCTCCGCACCTTCATGGCCTCCTCCTAGCTCTCGCGGTACACGATCCGGCCGCGGGTGAGGTCGTAGGGAGAGAACTCGCACACCACCTTATCCCCCACCACCACGCGGATGAAGTTCTTCCGCATCTTCCCTGAGGTGACACAGATGGCGGTGTGCCCCGTCTCCAGCCGGACGCGGTACATGCAGTCCGGCAGGACCTCGATCACCTCACCCCGTGCCCGGATCAGCTCCTTCTTGCCCAAATCTCCTCCCCAACCCAATCGGTGAGCACCCACGGTCCCTCCGAGGTCAGGGCCACCATCTCCTCGAAGTGGGCGGCCAGGGCCCCGCTCCCGGTGACCGCGGTCCACCCATCCGGAAGGATCCGGATGGGAAGATCATCGCCCTTGATCATGGGCTCGGGACAAAGGACCATGCCCTCCCGCAGGATGGGCCCGAACCCCGGGGGCCCAAAGTTCGGGATTTGGGGATCCTCGTGGAGGGCTCGGCCGATCCCGTGCCCCACGAATTCCTTCACCGGATAAAAACCGAACCTGCGCGCCGTGGACTCAATGGCGTAGGACAGGTCCGAAACGTGCGCGCCAATCTTAGCGGCCGCCACCGCCGCTCGCAAGGCGGAAAGCGTGGCCCGCACCAAGGCCTCGGCCTCGGCGCCGATCTTGCCCACCCCTACGGTAACCGCCGCGTCCGCGTAGTACCCGGCGCGCCGCAGCCCCAAGTCCAAGGAAAGCAAATCCCCCTCCCGCAGGGCCCGCTGAAAGGAGGGGATGCCGTGGACCACCTCGGCGTTGACGGAGCAGCAGAGGGTGGCGGGGTAGCCCTGGTAGCCCTTGAAGGCCGGCTCTGCCCCGGCCGCGCGGATCCAGCGCTCCGCCAGGCGATCCAATTCCCCTGTGGTGATCCCGGGCTCCACCCGGGCCGCAAGATCCCGGAGGATCTCCCGCAAAAGCCGGGCGTTCTCCGCCACCACCCCAAGCTCCCGCTCCGTTTTCAGGGCGATCATCGCAGGGCTTCCGCCACGGCGCGGAACACGTCCTCCGGGGGAAGATCGGCCCGCACCCGCCTGAGGATCCCCCTCCGCTCGTAGTAGGCCACGAGGGGGGCGGAATCGCGCATGTACACCTCAAATCGGCGGGCCACCACCTCGGGTTTGTCGTCCTCGCGCTGGATGAGGGCCCCTCCGCAGCGGTCGCACTTCCCGGGCTCGCGGGGGGGCTGGGTCACGAGGTTGTACACGGCCCCACAAGTTCCGCACACCCGGCGGCTGGAGAGCCGGCGCACCACCTCGTCCCGCTCCACCTCCAAAAAGACGACCACATCCACGGAGGTGAAGCGCTCCAAGCCCTCGGCCTGGGCCACGGTGCGGGGAAACCCATCGAAGAGCACCCCCTTTTGGGCGTCCACCCGCTGCCGCACGAGGGAAAGGATGACCTCGTCGGGGACGAGCTCCCCTCGGGCCATGTACCCCTGGGCCAATTGCCCAAGGGGCGTGCCCCGCGCCACCTCCTCCCGCAGCATGTCCCCGGTGGAAACGTGAAGGAACCCGAACTCCCGAACGAGGCGGCTGGCCACCGTGCCCTTCCCCGCGCCCGGCGGGCCCAGGAGCACCACGTTCCTCATCCCCGCCTCCCCAAGAACCGCGCCCCTTTGATGAGGGACTCGTACTGCCGCATGACGAGGTGGGCCTCGATCTGCATGATCGTGTCGATGGCCACGCCCACGAGGATGAGGAGGGAGGTGCCGCCGAGCCAGAACCCGTGGATGCCCGAGACCGCCCGGAAGATGTAGGGCAAAACGGCGATCCCCGCGAGGAAGAGGGCCCCCACCAGGTTCAGCCGGCCCATGATCTCCCGCAGGTACTGGGCGGTGGAGGCACCCGGCCGCACCCCCGGCACGAACCCCCCGGCCTCCCGCAGGTTCTTCGCGATCTCCGCAGGGTCAAACACGAGCGAGGCGTAGAAGTAGGTGAAAAAGATGGTGAGGACCACATAGGCCAAAAGGTAAGGGAGGCTTCCCGGCTCCACGTAGGTCTGAAGCCAGCGGAGTTGAGGAACCCAGGCAGCGATGGAGCTGGGGAGGCTGAGGATGGCGGAAGCGAAGATGATGGGGATGACACCGCCCAGGTTCACCCGGAGGGGGAGGTACGTGGAATGCCCTCCGTACACGCGTCGACCGGTGGTGCGCTTGGCGTACTGCACGAGGATCTTGCGCTGGCCCTGCTGCATGATCACGGTGAGGGCCACCACGGCCACGAACACCACCACGAGCCCCACGGCCCAAAGCGGGTGCACCGTGCCCGTGGAGATCTCGATGTAGGTGGCCTGGATCTCCGCAGGGAGCCGAGCGACGATCCCGGCCATGATCAGCATGGAAATTCCGTTGCCAATGCCGTTTTCGGTGATGCGCTCGCCGATCCACATGAGGAAGATGCTCCCCGCGGTGAGGGCGATGATGGCGGTGAGGAAGAACTGGGGAGTGGGGTCCGCAAGACCATAGGAGATGGCCATGTAGCTCATGGCGTAGGCTTGGATGAGGGCCATGAGCACCGTGCCCCAGCGCGTGTACTGGGTGAGCTTTTTCCGGCCTTCCCGCCCCTCCTCCTGGAGCTTCTTCAGGGCCGGCACGACGGGGATGAGGAGGGAAAGGATGATGGACACATTGATGTAGGGGATGACCCCCAGGGCAAAGAGGGAGAAGTTCTGGAGGGCCCCGCCCGTGAAGAGGTTGAGGAACTGAAGGAGGCCGGTGCCAAAGGCTTGGGCCAGGATCTGCCCCAAGGCCTCCGTCTTGATCCCGGGAACGGGGATGTGCACCCCGATCCGGTAGACAAGGAGCATCCCCAACGTGTAGAGGATGCGTTTGCGCAGTTCCTCCACGAGGAAGACCTGCTGCAGACGATTAAGCACCGGCGACCTCCTCCGCCCGGCCGCCCGCGGCCTCGATCTTCTCCTTGGCCGTGCGGCTGAATTTATGGGCCCGCACGATCAGGGGCTTGCGGAGCTCCCCCTCGCCCAGGACCTTGAGCCCATCCTTGGGGTCCTTCACCAACCCCTTGGCCAAAAGCTTGTCCAGGGTGACCTCCTCGCCGGGGGAGAAGTGCTTATCCAAAAGGCCCACGTTGACGATGGCGTACTCCGTGGCCAGGGGGTTATGGAAGCCGCGCTTGGGGAAGCGCATCCAAAGAGGGGTTTGTCCGCCCTCGAAGCCCGGGCGCATGCGCACCCCGGAGCGGGCGCCCTGCCCCTTCGTGCCCCGGCCGGACTCATGCCCGCCGTGGCCGGAGCGGTAACCCCGCCCCACCCGCTTGGGACGATGCTTGGCCCCGGGCCTTGGCCGCAGATCATCGAGATCCATCACCATCTTCTCCCTCCAGAATCTCCTTCAGGGGCTTGCCACGCCGCTTGGCCACGGTCTCCGGGCTTTCGAGTTGGGAGAGGGCGACGAGCGTGGCCCGCGCGAGGTTCAGGGGGTTCGTGGAGCGCAGGGCTTTGGTGAGCACGTCCTTGATGCCGGCCATGCGGCACACCGCGCCCACCGTGCGGCCGGCGATGATCCCCGTGCCCGGGTAGGCCGGCCGCAGCAGCACCTTGGCCGCCCCGTACTCGCCCATCACCTCATGGGGGATGGTCCCATTCACGATGGGCACCTCGATCATGTGCTTGAGGGCATCGCGGATGGCCTGCTGCACGGCCTGGGGGATCTCGATGGACTTCCCCATGCCCACGCCCACCTTCCCCGCGCCGTTGCCCACCACCACGACCACCCGGAAGCGCATGCGCTTGCCGCCCTTGGTGACGCGGCCCACGCGGCGAATCTCAATGACCTCGTTCTGCAGCTGTTCCGGAACCTGAGCGATCAAAACTCCAGCCCCCCCTCCCGGGCCGCCTCCGCCAGGGCCCGGACCTTCCCATGGTACGGGTAGCCCCCGCGGTCGAACACCACCATGCGAATGCCCTTTTCCAGGGCGCGCTTCGCGAGGAGCTCCCCCACCAGGCGCGCCGCCTCCACGTTGTCGGACTTGATGCGGTCCCGGATCTCCGGGTCCAGGGTGGAGGCGGCGACCAGGGTGCGGCTCCCCTCCCGCGGGGTGTCGTCGATGATCTGGGCGTAGATGTGCCGGAGGCTCTTGAACACACAGAGCCGAGGGCGCTCCGGCGTCCCCACGATCTTGCGCCGGATGCGCATGTGCCGTTTGATCCGCCGTTCGTCACGCGAGAGCCTTGCCATAGCGATCACGCCTTCGCTCCAAGTTTCCCGACCTTCTTCACGATCTCCTCGCCCTTGTAACGGATGCCCGTGCCGCGGTAGGGCTCGGGCGGCTTGATCTTGCGGATGTTGGCGGCCACCTGCCCCACCAGGCACTTGTCGATGCCGCGCACCACGATGCGGGTGGGCTCAGGGACCTCCACCTCCACGCCCGCGGGGATGGGGAAGCGCACGGGATGGGAAAAACCAAGCTCCAGGACGAGCGTGCGCCCCTCGAGCTTGGCCCGGTACCCCAGGCCATGGATCTCCAGCTCCTTCTCCCACTTCTTCGTCACGCCCTGAACCATGTTGGCGATGAGGGCGCGGTAGAGGCCGTGGCGGGCGCGGAAGGGCGCGCGATCCCCTTTCCGCTCCACCCGCACCTTCCCGTCCTCCACCTTGATCGTCACGTAGGCCGGGTCGTAGGCGCAGCGCAGGGTGCCCAGGGGCCCCTGCACCACCACCTCCTGGGGCAGGACCTCCACCTTGACCCCCGGCGGCAACGGAATCGGCCTCTTCCCGATCTTGGACATGGTCCCACCTCACCAGACCTCGCAGATGACTTCGCCGCCCAGGCCCCGTTTGCGCGCCTCCCGATCGGTCATGACCCCTTGGGAGGTGGAGATGATGGCGATGCCCAGGCCCTGGCGGGGCCGGGGGAGTTCCCGCACCCCGACGTAGATGCGGCGGGAGGTGCGGCTCACCCGGCGCAGCCCGCGGATGGCCGGCCGCCAGGTGCGCGTCCCCTCCCGCAGGTACTTGAGCTTCAGGCGCAACACCGGGTAGCTCTCCCCCTGCTCCACCGTGTAGTCCGCGATGTACCCCTCCTCCTTGAGGACCCGGGCGATCTCCGCCTTGAGGCGGGAGGAAGGGAGGACCACCTCCTCCGCGCGGCGGCTCAGGGCGTTGCGGATGCGCGTGAGCATGTCGGCAATGGGGTCGTCCACGGTCATACCGCCCTCCTCACCATGCGGCCTTCTTGACCCCGGGGATCTGCCCGTCCAGGGCGAGCTTGCGGAAGCACATGCGGCAGAGACCGAAGTCCCGGATGTACCCGCGCGGCCGCCCGCAGAGAAGGCAGCGGTTGCGCCGCCGCACCTTGAACTTCGGCGTCTTCTTCATCTGCTCGATCTTGCACTTGCGCGCCATTTCCCCTCCTAATTCTCCCGGAACGGGCAGCCCAGGGCCTTGAGGAGATGGTAGGCCTCCCGATCGGTCTTGGCCGTGGTCACGATGACCACGTCCATCCCTTGGGGCCGGACCACATCGTCGTAGCTCACCTCCGGGAAGGCCATCTGGTCGGGGATGCCAATGGAGAGGTTCCCCCGGCCGTCGAAGGCATCGGGGTCCACCCCCTTGAAGTCGCGGATCCCCGGGAGGACCACCCGAAAGAGCTTGTTCAAAAACTCGTAGGCCCGGATGCCCCGCAGGGTCACCATGCACCCGATGGGGTCGCCCTTCTTGATCTTGAAGTCGGAGATGGCCTTCTTGGCCCGGGTCACCACCGGCTTTTGCCCGGAGATCTGGGCCAGGTTCTTCATGGCCCCCTCCAGGACCTTGGGGTCGTCGTGCTTCCCCACGCCCATGTTGATCACGACCTTTTCGATCTTGGGCACCTGCATCACGTTCGTGTACCCAAGCTCCTGCATGAGCTTGGGCACGATCTCCTTTTTGTAGCGTTCGTAGAGGAGCATAGGCTCAGTCGAAGGTGGCTCCGCACTGTTTGCAGCGGCGGAGCTTCCGTCCCTCCACCCACGCGAAACCGATGCGCGTGGGGACCCCGCACTCCGGGCAGATCACCTTCACGTTGGAGATGTGGATGGGCGCCTCCTTCTTGATGATGCCCGGCTCGCGCACCGTGGCCGTGGGGCGCTGGTGCTTGGTCACGATGTTCACGCCCTCCACGAGGACGCGGCCCTCGTCGGGGAAGACCCGCAGGACCTTCCCGATCTTGCCCCGATCGTCCCCGGCGATGACCTTGACCCGGTCGCCCTTTTTGACCTTGGCCATCCTTCCTCCTACACCACCTCCGGGGCCAGGGAGATGATGCGCATCATCCCCTTCTCCCGGAGTTCCCTGGCCACCGGCCCGAACACCCTGGTCCCGATGGGCTGGAGGTTCTTGTCCACCAGGACCACCGCGTTGTCGTCAAAACGGATGGTGCTGCCGTCCGCGCGGCGATAGGCCTGGCGGGTGCGCACCACCACGCCCCGCACGATGTCCCCTTTGTCGAACTCCGAGGTGGGAAGCCTCTTTTTCACCGAGGCCACGATGATATCCCCAATTTCTGCCTTGCGCTTTTTGCCCAACACGTTGATGCACTCCACCTCTTTGACCCCGGTGTTGTCGGCCACCACCAAACGGGTACGCAGCTGCACGGCCATGGCTATTGGGCGCGGCGCAGGATCTCCACCAGCCGCCAGCGCTTGAGCTTCGAGAGCGGCCGGGTCTCCTCGATCCGCACCAAGTCCCCAACCCGCGCCTGTTGGTGCTCGTCGTGCACGTAGTACTTGGTGCGGCGCCGAACGTGCTTGTGGTAGAGAGGGTGCTCCACAAGCCGTTCCTCTATCACCACGATGGTCTTCTGCATCTTATCGCTTACCACAACCCCGATGCGTTGTCGACGCCTACCCATAGCGCACCCCCCGCTCCCGCAGGATCGTGAGGGCTCGGGCGATGTCCCTCTTGGTCTTTTGGATTTCCGCGGTGTTGGTCAACTGGCCCGAGGCCAACTGGAACCGGAGGTTCAGGAGCTTCCTCTTCCACTCCTGAACCCGCGCGATGAGTTCGTCGTTGGAGAGCTCCCGCAAGTCCCGGGCCTTCATGGCGCACCCCCCACGGGGATCCGGCGGGCGAGCTGGGTGGGGATCGGTAGTTTAGCCGAAACCTTGCGGTGGATCTCCTTGGCCTCCTCTTCGTCCACCCCGGAGAACTCGAAGAGGATCCGGCCCGGCTTCACCACCGCCACCCAGCCCACCACATCGCCCTTGCCCTTGCCCATGCGGGACTCCGCGGGTTTCCGGGTGTAGGGTTTGTCCGGGAAGATCCGGACCCACACCTTTCCCTTCGGGGTGGAGCGGGCCAGCACGGTGCGGGCGGCCTCGATCTGCTGGGCCGTGATCCAGGAGGCCGCCAGGGCCTGGATCCCGTAGTCCCCGAAGACCACGGTGTTGCCCCGGGTGGCCTTGCCCTTGATGTGCCGGCCCTTCTGTTGCTTGCGGTATTTCGTGCGCTTGGGTGCCAAAAGGGACATGCTATTTCACCTCCGCCCGCTTCTCTTTGAGCGTCCAGATCTCGCCCCGGAACACCCAGGCCTTGACCCCGATCACCCCGTACTTCGTCCAGGCGATGGTGCAGGCGTAGTCCACGTCGGCCCGCAGGGTCTGGAGGGGCACCCGCCCTTCCTTGATCTCCACGGAGTGGGCGAGCTCCGCCCCGCCCAGGCGCCCGGAGACCCGGATCTTCACGCCCTGGGCCCCGGCGGCCATGACCCGCCGCACCGCCTCCTTCATGGCCCGATAGGGGTTCACCCGGTTCTCGATCTGGAAGGCCACGTCCTGGGCGACGATGGCGGCCTCAAGCTCGGGCTTGTCCACCTCCATCACGTGGACCACGATCTCCCGGCCGGTCATCTTGGAGAGGCGCTCCTGGAGGGCCATGATCTCCGCGCCGCCCCGGCCGATGATGATCCCCGGCCGCACCGCCCGGATGATGACCTTGGCCCGGGCGTCCGTGGCCCGCTCGATGAGGACCTCGGCGATCCCCGCTCCCCGGTAGGTCTTCTCGATGTGGTCGCGGATGCGCCGGTCCTCCACCACGTAAGTGGGGACCTTCCCCTTCGGCGCAAACCAGGTGGAGCGCCACTTGCGCAGGATCCCCAAGCGAAAGCCCACCGGATGCGTCTTCTGGCCCATCAGCCCTCCTTCTCCGCCACGACGATGGTGATGTGGGAGAGCCGACGCTGGATGATGTCGGCCCGGCCGAAGGCCCGGGGGTTCAGGCGCTTGAGCCGCGGCCCCTCGTCCACGAAGGCCCGAACCACCCAAAGCTTCTCCTCGTCCATTTCGAAGTTGTGCACGGCGTTGGCCACGGCTGAATCCAGCACCTTCTTGATGATGCGCGCGGCCTTCTTGGGGGAGAGGGCCAAAAGCCTCCGGGCCTCCGCCACCGGCTTCCCCCGGATCTCGTTGATCACCAGGCGGGCCTTGAGGGGCGAGACCCGCACGAACCGCGCGCGCGCCACGGCCTCGCGCATCCCCCCCTCCTCACTTCGGAGCCGGCGGGGCCTTCTTCTTCACCCCGCCGTGGGCCCGGAACGTCCGGGTGGGCGCGAACTCCCCCAACCGGTGGCCCACCATGGCCTCCGTGATGCGCACCGGAACATGGGTGCGCCCGTTGTGCACGTAGATCGTGAGCCCCACCATGTCCGGAACGATCGTGGAGGCCCGCGACCAGGTCTTGATCTCGCTTATAAGCCCGCGCTTGAACTTCTCGATCTTCTCGATCAGGGTGGGATCGACAAAGGGGCCCTTCTTCTTGGACCTGCCCATCACTTCCTCCTCTTCCGCGGCTGGATGATCCATTTGTCGCTGGGCTTGCGCTTGCGGGTGGGCACACCGCGCGCGGGCTTCCCCCAGGGGGTCTTGGGCGGGTGGCCCTCGCCGGTGCGGCCCTCGCCGCCGCCGTGGGGATGGTCGTCGGCGCCCATGGCCGTGCCCCGCACCGTCGGCCGCCACCCCTTGTTCCGCCGCCGCCCGGCCTTCCCGTACCGCACGTTCTTGTGGTCCACGTTGGAGACCTGCCCCACCGTGGCCATGCAGTTGGGATGGAAGGCGCGGATCTCCCCCGAGGGGAGGCGCAGGATCACCCGGTCCTCCTCCTTCCCCAGGACCTGGGCGGCCGTGCCCGCGGCCCGCGCGATCTTCCCGCCCGAGCCCGGATAGAACTCCACGTTGTGCACCAACGTACCATCCGGGATCTTCCGCAGGGGCAGGGCGTTCCCCGGCCGGGGCTCCGCGTTCTCCCCGGCCTCCACCACATCCCCCACCCTGAGCTCCACAGGGGTGATGATGTAGCGCTTCTCCCCGTCGGCGTAGTGGAGGAGGCTGATCCAGGCCGAGCGGTTGGGGTCGTATTCGATGGACACGACCTTGGCGGGGATGCCCCGCTTCTCCCGGTAGAAGTCGATCAAACGGTAGAGGCGCTTGTGGCCGCCGCCCCGGTGGCGCACGGTGATCCGGCCCTGGTTGTTGCGGCCGGCGTGGCGCTTAAGGGGGACCACCAAGGATTTCTCCGGCTCGTCCGTGGTGAGCTCCGCGAAGTCCGGGAGGACCGCGTGCCGCTGGCCCGGCGTGACCGGTTTAAGTTTCTTAAGTCCCATGCCGCATCACCCCACGATCTCGATCTTGTGCCCCGGCGCGAGCTTCACCACCGCCCGCTTCTCCCGCTTGGTGCGCCCATGCCGCCGATCCAAGCGGGTCCGGCGCGGCTTCCCCGGCCGGTACATCGTCCACACCTTCTCCACCTTCACCTTGAAAAGCTCCTCCACGGCCTGGCGGATCTCCGGCTTCGTCGCGTCCGGGTGCACCTCGAACGTGTACTTCCCCTCCTCCATCTCCCGCCAGCTCTTCTCCGAAAGGATGGGACGGATGATGATGTCCTCAGGCAAGAGCCGGGGCATGGCTCAACCTCCTTACCAGGGCCTCCAAGCCTTTCTCCGTGAGAAGAAGGCCCTCGTGCTCGAGGACCTCATAGGCCGTGAGGAGGTCCGCCCGGTGGCACTCCACGCCGGGGATGTTGGAAAAGGACTTGTACACCGGGACCTCGTACTCCTCGGGGGCCACCACCACGAGCGTCTTCCCCGGAAGCCCAAGACGCCGAAGGAGGGCCAGGGCTTCCTTCGTTTTGGGGCGGGCAAAGCCCAAGCGGTCGATGAGCCAGACGCGCTCCTCTTGGGCGCGGGCGGAGAGGGCGCAGGCCAGGGCCTTGCGCCGCATCTTCTTGGGCAACTCCACGTCCCAGTCCTTGGGCTTGGGGCCGAAGACCACGCCGCCGTGGCGCCAGATGGGGGAGCGGATGGAGCCGTGCCGGGCCCGGCCCGTGTGCTTCTGGGGCCAGGGCTTGCGGCCGCCGCCCCGCACCTCGCCCCGGGTTTTGGTGGAGGCCGTGCCCTGCCGCCGGTTCAAAAGGTAGGCCCGCACCGCCCGCCAAAGGAGGTCCTCCGAGACCTCCACCCCGAACACCTCGGGGGGAAGCTCCACCTCCACCGGCTCCTTCTCAGGGTTATCGAAGCTGTAGAGCTTAGCCTTGGGCATCGTGCTTCCTTATCCGGAGGATCCCCGACCGCGGACCGGGCACGGAGCCCCTGAGGACAAGGAGGTTATGCTCCTTGTCCACCTTGAGGACCTGGAGGTTGCGCACCGTGACGCGGTCCGCGCCGAAGTGACCGGGGTAGCGCTTCCCCTTGACCACCTTGCGCAGGCCCATGGGGCCGGCCGTGCCGGGCCGACGGATCCATTTGTGCCCATGGGACCCGGGCCGGGTGTGGAAGCCCCAGCGTTTGATGGTCCCGGCAAAGCCTCGGCCCTTAGAGACCCCGGTCACGTCCACAAGTTCCCCTTCCGAAAAGATCTCCACCCCGAAGGCCTGCCCCACCTGGTACTTCGTAGGGTCAGGCACCTTCACTTCAAAAAGGAAGCGTTTGGGCGCGACCCCCGCCTTCTTGAAGTGGCCCAAGAGGGGCTTGGTGAGCTTGCGCTCCTCTATGTCGCCGGCGCCAAGCTGCAGGGCGGCGTAGCCGTCCCGCTCAGGGGTCTTGATCTGCACCACCACGGCGGGCTCCACCTGCACCACCGTGGCCGCGAGGGCCCGCCCCTCCCCGTCGAACCACTGGGTCATCCCCACTTTCCTGCCCAACATCACCCAGGCCATGGCGTCCCTCACAGCTTGATCTCCACGTCGATGCCGGCCGGAAGCTCCACGTCCATGAGGGCGTTGATGGTGGCGGCCGTGGGCTCCTTGATGTCCAAAAGGCGCTTGTGGACCTTGAGCTCGAAGTGCTCCATGGAGCGCTTGTCCACGTGCGGCGAGCGCAGGACCGTGTAGAGGTGGCGCTCGGTGGGGAGCGGAATAGGCCCACTGATCTTGGCGCGCGTGGGCTTCACCGCCTCCACGATGCGCCGCACCGCCTCATCCACGAGCTCGTGATCGTAGCCCTTGATCCGAATCCTGATCTTTTCCCTAGCCATAACCTCGGCTCCTCAGCACCTCGCGAGCAAGGTCCGGGGGCACCACTTCATAGCGAGCCACCCGTAGGGTGTGAACCGCACGCCCCTGGGTCAGGGAACGCAAATGCGTTGCGTACCCGAAAGTTTCGACCACGGGGAGGCTACAGCGGATGATGTCCACCGTTCCCCGGGTCTGGATGGCTCGGATCTCGCCCCGGCGGCGCCCTAGATCCGAAACGACCTCGCCCAGGTACTCGCTGGGCGTGATTATATCGCCCTCGGCCACGGGCTCCAGGAGAAGGACGCCGCCCTCCTCCAGGGCGCGCCTTAGCGCCTGCGTTCCCGCCGCCTCAAACGCCACGTCCGTGGACTCCAGGGGATGGAATTTCCCCTCCAGGAGCACAGCGCGCACGTCGGTGACGGGGAAGCCGCCCACGGGGCTGGCGGCCAGGGCCCCTTGGATCCCCCGGCGCACCGCCTCCACGAAGGCCCTGGGCAGGGCCTCCTCCGGCACCTCCGAGACGAACGCAAAACCCCCGCCGCGCTCCAGGGGTTCGAACCGCACGCGAATCCAGGCGTACTGCGGCTTGCCTCCCACGGTCTTGGCGAACTCCTCCACGATCTCCACGGGGCGGGCCAGGGTCTCCTTGTACACCACGAGGGGTTTGCCCACGCGGTGGGGGACCTTGAACTCCTCGCGCACCCGCCGCAGGAGCACCTCCAGATGGAGCTCGCCCATCCCGCCCACGAGGATCTGGCCGGTGGCCTCGTCGTCCTGAACGCGGAAGGTGGGGTCCTCCTGGGCCAGCTTCTGCAGGGCCTCGCGCAGGGCCGGCTCCTCCTTCTCCGAGCGCGGCTCCACCGCCAAGAACACCACCGGCTCCGGAAAGGCGATGGGCTCGTAGAGGATGGGGTGCTCGGGATCGCACAGGGTGTTCCCGGTGTAGGCCGGCGCGGAGAGGATGAGCCCCACGATGTCCCCGGCCAGGGCCCGCCCCATGGGCTCCCGCTTGTTCGCGTGGAGCCGGAAGATGCGCATGACCCGGGCCCGCGTGCCCTGGGTGGCGTTCAGCACCACCTGCCCCTCCTCCAGGGTCCCGGAGTAGACGCGCGTGTAAAGGAGCCGGTCGGCGTAAGGGTCGGTGAACACCTTGAACACGAGGGCGGAGAAGGGCTCCTCAGGGAAGGGTTTACGGATCTCCTCGGTTTTCCCGTCCAGGGCGGTGCCGCGGGCAGGGGGGATGTCCAGGGGCGAGGGCAGGAAGTCCACCACGGCGTCGATCACCGGCTGGACCCCGATCTTCTCGTAGGCCGAGCCCCCAAGGACCGGGACCCAAAGCCGCGTGAGGGTCACCTCCCGGATGATCCGCAGGGCCAGCTCCACGGGGATGTCCTCGCCCTCCAGGTAGCGCAGGGCGATCTCGTCGGAGGCCTCGCTCAGGGTTTCAAAGAGCCGCTCCCGCCAGGCCCGCGCCTCCTCCTCCACCTCCTTGGGCACGGGCAGGGATTCGTAGCGACGCCCCAGGCTCTCGGGGTCCCAGCGGAGGGCCTGGAACCGCAGGAGGTCGATCATCCCAAGGAGGTTCCCCTCGGGATCCCGCCAGGGGTAGACGAGGGGCAGGGCCACGGCCCCCAGCTTGGCCCCGATATCGGCGAAGGCCCGGGCGAAGTCGGCCTCCACCCGGTCGAGCTTGTTGATGAAGGCGATGCGGGGAACGCGGTAGCGGTCGGCCTGGCGCCAGACCGTCTCCGACTGGGACTCCACCCCCTCCACGCCGGAGAAGACCACGACCGCCCCGTCCAAGACGCGGAGGCTCCGCTCCACCTCCACGGTGAAGTCCACGTGGCCGGGGGTGTCCACGATGTTGATCTGATGGGCCCGCCAAAAGACGGTGGTGGCCGCCGCGGTGATGGTGATGCCCCGCTCCCGCTCCTGATCCATCCAGTCCATCTCCGTGGTGCCCTCGTGGACCTCCCCCATCTTGTGGATCTTGCCGGTGTAAAAGAGGATGCGCTCGGTGAGCGTGGTCTTGCCCGCGTCGATGTGGGCGATGATCCCGATGTTTCGAACCTTACGTATGTCGTAGGGGTCGGCCATGCGGGCGGGGGATCACCAGCGGTAGTGGGCGAAGGCGCGGTTGGCTTCGGCCATGCGGTGGGCTTCCTCTTTGCGGGCCACGGCGCCGCCCTCGCCCTTGGCCGCGGCGATGATCTCCGCAGCCAGGCGCTCGGCCATGGTCTTCTCCGGCCGCTTCCGGGCCGCGTCCCGGATCCACCGCAGGGCCAGCATGGTCTGCCGATGGGGCGGGACCTCGAAGGGGACCTGGTAGGTGGCCCCGCCCACCCGGCGGGAGCGGACCTCAAGCTTAGGCATGCAGTTCTGCACCGCCTTCAAAAACGTCTCCAGGGCCGGGCCCTCCCCGCGCTTCTCGATGAGGTCGAACGCCTCGTACACGATCCGCCGGGCCAAGGATTTTTTGCCGTCCCACATGATGTAGTTGATGAACTTCTCCACGAGTTTGGAGCCGTAGCGGATGTCCGGGGGGACGTCGCGACCGGGGATGACGATGTCGTAGGTGGCCATCCTAGCCCTCCTTGGGTTTGCGCACGCCGTAGCGGGAGCGGCTCTGGCGGCGGCCCTCCACGCCCGCCGCGTCCAGGGCGCCCCGCACGATGTGGTACTTCACGCCCGGCAGGTCCTTCACGCGTCCGCCGCGGACGAGCACGATGGAGTGCTCCTGGAGGTTGTGCCCCTCGCCCGGGATGTAGGCCGTGACCTCCCGGCCGTTGGAGAGGCGGACCCGCGCCACCTTCCGCAGGGCGGAGTTGGGCTTTTTGGGGGTGCGCGTGAACACGCGCAGGCACACCCCGCGCTTCTGGGGGCACCCCTCCAGGGCCACCGATTTGCTCTTCCACGGGTTCGGCTTCCTTCCGTGTTTCACAAGCTGATTGAACGTGGGCATAGTCCTCACCCCAATTCTAGTTTTTCGCAGACCCCTTCTCAACCTCTTCCGGCCGGCGGAACCCCGTGCCCACCGGGATCTTCTTCCCCACCATGAGGCAGGGCTTCAGGCTGTCGAGGTGGTCCTCCTCGCCCCGCAGGGCGGCGTCCGCCAGGACCTTGGTGGTGCGCTCAAACGAGGCCGCCGCCAGCCAGGACTTGCGCACCAACGCCACCCGAGAAATGCGCAGAAGCTCCCGCTCCCCCTGGGGAAGCCGATACTCGGCGATGCGCACGGTGCGCGGCTCTCCGTGCACCTCCACCCGCACCTGCCGGACGCCCAGGGCCACGGCCCGCTCCAAAAGCTCGCGGGTCAGGGTCTCCCCGGCCTCCGCAAGGAGGGTCCCGCCCCGCACGAGGGGGGCCAGGAGCTTGGCCCCCACGATCTCCTCCCGGGCCCGCCGGATCCGCTCGTTCTCCGCGGAGAGCCGGCGCACCTCCAATTGGAAGATCTCTAGAGGCACGATGTCGTTGAGGAGGAAGTTGGACTCGCCCGGGTCCAGGATGCGCACGTTGTTCAGGATCTGGCGCAGCACGACCTCGAAGTGCTTATCGTTGATGTCCACGCCCTGGGTCTTGTAGACGCGCTGGAGCTCTTCCAGGAGGTATTCGTAGGCCTTGCGCACCCCGGCCACCTCCATGAGGTACTGGGGCGGCACCACGCCCTTGGAGATGGGATCGCCACGCTCGACCTTATCGCCCTCCCGGACGATGGCGGCCTCCGTGCACTCCACCCGCGCCCGGAACCGGAAGCGCACGGTGCAGAGCTCCCCATCCCGTTGGATCTCCTCCACCACCACCGTCTCGGAGAGGGGCGGCAGGCCCAGGCGCAGGATCTCCTGGCCCTCGCGCACGGGAGCGCCGTGCTCCACGCGCGGCTCCAGGCCCGGCGGCACGGGAAGGACCACGCCCCGGCTCCCCTTGGCCACGACCGCGAGGGAACGGTCCGCCAGGAGCACCGTGCCCGCCACCTCCGCGGTGAGGCTCAACGGCCGGGAACGCGTGGTGAGCTTCCGGCCTTCCTCCACGTCCTCCCCGTTTTGGACGAGGATCTGGGCCCCGTAGGGCACCTCGTAGGAGTAGGTGCGGCCATCCCGACCGTGGAGGAGGAGGTGCCGGCGCTTCTTGTCCTCCACCACCTCCACCCGGCCCGCGGCTTCGGCCACCACCGCCTCCACGTGGAACTCCTCCGTGAGCTTCTGGCCCTCCTCCACCTCCTGGCGGTGGCCCACCACGGGCCGGACCCCCTCGGGAAGGAGGTAAACCCGGTCCAGATCCTCGTCGAGGATGGCCAAATAGCGCTGGCCGTTCTCGTTGAAGAAGAAGGCCTGCCCGGACACCGGGCTTTTGAGGGAGAAGAGCCGGGAGGCGTCCACCTCCTCGCCCTCCCCTACCTGGAGGAGGGCGGAGGGGACGACCGCGGTCCGCGGGTCGGACTCGATCTCCACGAGGTCGTGGCCGGTGCGGGTGGTCGCCACCTTGAGGACCCTCCCGGGGATGGGGGCCACCGCCGCGTGCGGGGCCTTCGTGGTCTTGCGGGCCTCAAAGAGCTCCTCCGCCCGGGGAAGACCTTGGGTGATGTCCACCCCGGCCACCCCGCCCGTGTGGAAGGTGCGCATGGTGAGCTGGGTCCCTGGTTCACCAATGGATTGAGCGGCGATGATCCCCACGGCCGTGCCTTGCTCCACCAAGCGGTGGAAGGCGAGGTCCATGCCGTAGCAAAGCTGGCAGACCCCGCCGGGCGTCTGGCAGGTCACGGGCGAGCGCACGAGGAAGCGCGGCCGCACCCGGATCTTCTCGATCCCCGCGGCCCGCAGCTCCCGCACCAACTCCGGGGTGAGGGCCTCGTTCTCCCGCACGAGCACCGCGAAGGTCTGGGGATGGAGCACGTCCCGCGTGGATTTCGCGAGGTGCGCGCGCTCCTCCACCCCCGGCGCGGCGAGGTCCAGCTCGACCTCCAGGCGCCCCACCCGCTCCGCCGTGGCCCGGTCGATCATCACCCCCGCGGGGACGAGGACCTCCCCGTTGACCGGGTGGTACACGGGCTCGGCCGTGACCCGCCCGTAGAGGCGCTCGGGGATGTCCTCCATGATCTCGCCCTTGGGGGCGAAGTAGAGGGGGTCGATCTCCACCCCCTGTTTCGTGCCGCAGTCGTATTCCTTGACGATCACGTCCACGCAGGCGTCCACGAGGCGGCGGGTGAGGTAGCCCGCGGTGGCCGTGCGCAGGGCCGTGTCCGCCGTGCCCTTCCGCGCCCCGTGGGTGGAGATGAAGTACTCGAAGATGGAGAGGCCCTCCCGGAAGTTGGAGATCACCGGCCACTCGATGACCCGCCCTTGGGGATCGGCCATGGGGCCGCGCATCCCCGCCAATTGCTTCACCTGGCCGGAGGAACCGCGCGCGCCCGAGGCCACGATCCCGTACACGGGGTTGAAGGGGTTGCGGGCAAGGTTCTGCATGGTGGCCTTCTCCACCCGGTCCACCGTCTCCCGCCACACCCGGGTCACCGCCTGGTACCGCTGCTCCGCGGTGCAGAGGCCCCGCAGGTACATGCGCTGGATGCGGTCCACCTTCTCCTGGGCCTCCTGCACGATCTCCCACTTCTCCGGGGGAATCTCGCAGTCGGGGATGGAGATGGTGAGGCCCGAAAGGGTGGCGAAACGAAAGCCGATCTCTTTAAGCTGGTCCAGGACCTCCGCGGTCTTCTCCCAGCCGTGGCGCAAGTAGCACTCGCCGATGAGGCGGCGCACGCGCCGAGAATCGAAGACCGCGTTGTAGTCCCTGAGGTCCGGGGGAAGGACCCCGTTGAGGAGGGCCCTCCCCAGCGTGGTCTCCACGATCTTCCCGTCGATGCGGATCTTCACCTTGGCATGGAGGTCCAGGTACCCAAGCTCCCAGGCCTTGAGGGCCTCCTCCACGGAGCGGAAGCTCTTGCCCTTGCCTTTCCCTTGGGGGTTTTCGATGGTGAGGTAATAAAAGCCGTACACCTGGTCCTGGGTGGGGATGGCCAGGGGCCGGCCGTGGGCGGGGGAGAGGATGTTCTTGGCGGAGAGCATGATCTCCTTGGCCTCCCACACTGCCTCCTTGGAGAGGGGGAGGTGCACGGCCATCTGGTCCCCGTCGAAGTCGGCGTTGTAGGGCGGGCACACATGGGGATGGATCTGGATGGCGTCGCCGTCCACGAGAATGGGCTCGAAGGCCTGGATGGAGAGGCGGTGCAGGGTGGGCGCGCGGTTGAGAAGAACCGGGTACTCCTTCACCAGCTGCTCAAGCACATCCCACACCTCGGGGAGCTCCCCAGCCAGAGCCCGGTTCTTCACCTCGTCGTAGTCCGCATAGGGGAGGCCCTCCACCTTGGCCAGGATGAAGGGCTTGAAGAGCTCGAGGGCCATCTTCTTGGGGATGCCGCACTGGTGCAGCTTGAGCTTGGGATTGACGACGATGACGGCCCGGCCGGAGTAGTCCACGCGCCGGCCCAAAAGGTGGCGGCGCAGGCGGCCCTGCTTCCCCTGGATCCGCTCGGAGAGGCTTTTGAGGGGCCGGCCATCCCGCCCCTTGATGGGGTTGTCCTTCTTCTCGTTGTGGATGAGGGCATCCACCGCCTCCTGCAGCATCCGCCGCTCGTTGCGCAGGATGATCTCGGGCGCCCCCATCTCCATGAGCTTCTTGAGGCGGTTGTTGCGGTTGATGATGCGGCGGTAAAGGTCGTTGAGGTCGGTGGTGGCGAACTTCCCGCCCTCGAGTTGGATCATGGGCCGGAGGGCCGGGGGGAGCACGGGGATGACCTCGAGCACCATGTCCTGGGGGCGGTTCCCCGAGAGCCTCAGCTGCTCCACCACCTCCAGGCGGTGGAGGATGCGGCGGCGGTCGGTTTGGCCCACCGTGCGGTCCAGTTCCTCCCAGAGCTCCTCAGCCAGCTTGTCCAGGTCCAAAGCGGCGAGGAGCTTCTTGATCCCCTCCGCGCCGGTGGCGGCCTCAAAGCCCCCGGGATAGGCCCGCTCGTAAGCCCGCACCTCCAGCGTGGAGAGCATCTGCCCAACCTTCAGGGGGACGTTCTCCCCCACCCGCACTACAAGGTGCGTGAGGTTGTCCACCACCTCCGTCACGGGATGGCCCTCCACGCCCTCGTAGCGGGCGCGGAACATGTCGAACATCGTTTGGGAACAAATTTCTTTCGCGGGCCGCTCGCAGAGGAGCTCCCCTTCGGCCACCTCGTCCCCGTCCTCCACGAAGAGCTCGGCGTCCAGGGTCACGGGATACTCGTGGTGGCCCACCACGAGCACCCGGAAGGTCTCGCCGTTCTGGAGCTTGCGCTCCTCAAAGCGCACCCTCCCGGCCTCCTCGGCCACGATGCGGGGGCTGGCGGTGAGAAGGTAGGCCCGCTCCGCTTGGAACGTGAACACCCCTTGCAGGATGCGAAGCTCGGTGCCATAGAGGGTCTCCCCGGGGCGGATCTTGGGGGAGGCCGATTGGGTCACAATAAAAAGCTCCTCCCGCGCGGTCTCCGTCTCGTAGTAGGCGATGCGACGGAGGTCCCGGCGCTTGATGCCCAAGAGGCGCGAAAGGGGGCTGGCCACGCCCTTGAGGTACCAAAAGTGCACCACGGGGCTGGCCAGGCGAATGTGCCCCATGTTCACCCGGCGCACGGAGGAGTCGGTGACCAAAACCCCGCACTTGTCGCAGGTGATGCCCTCGTAGCGCTTGCCCCGGTATTTGCCGCAGGCGCACTCGTAGTCGTTTTCAGGGCCGAAGATCTCCTCGGCGTAGAGGCCGCCGCGCTCGGGTCTATGCGTGCGGTAGTTGATGGTCTCGGAGTTCGTCACCTCTCCCTTGGACCAGGAAAGGATCTCCTCAGGGGAGGCCAAACCGATCCTGATTTTCGCAATATCGTCACCGGAGATCGGCACCGCTCACCACCTCAGCTTTTCTCGCCCTTCTTGCCGCCGTCGGACTTGCGGCGGTAGTCCGTGGTGTAGAACCCGCTGCCCTTATAGATCACCCCGAAGCGGGAAAGGAGACGGGTGACCTCGTCCGCGCCGCAGCCGGGGCAGCGCACCCGAGGGTCCCCGTTCATCACCAGCTCCCGAAACTCCGTCCCGCAACGGTCGCAGCGGAAACGGTAGATGGGCATCACCCACCTCCTTTGCCGAACACCTCAGGGAGTGGAGCGCGCAAAAGGAACCAAAAACTTTAGTTTACCGGAGAAGGGCCTTCGCGCAAGGCCTGCGGGCTTACGCGCAAGCGCCGGGTCTCCTCCGCCTCCTCGGTGCGGAAGCACACCGTCCACGGACGGCCGGCCTCAAACCCTCCCAGCGCCAGGAGCTTCTGGGCCGCGAGCTCCACGATCCAGTCCCGCACCTCCGGAGAGAGCTTCGCCCACGGCCCCCGCAAAAGCCCAAGGGGCGAGCCCGGAAGGGGAATATAAAGCCGCACGTCCTCGGGTAAGAACAGCTCCTGAAGGCGCACCTGCTCTGCTGGACCCGTGGCCACCGCCAGCACCGCCCCATGGGGAAGGCGGAAAAGGTGCGGGAACTCCAAAAGCTGCACGAAGTTTGCGGTGAAAACGACGTTGCCGTCGGCGCCAAGCTCCCGGCAGCGCTGGGCAAAAACGGGGTCGGAAAGAAGGCAAAGGCGCCCCCCCAGCTTCGGCGAAAGGCCAAGCCTTGGGGCGAGGTGGGCCAACCTAACCTTGAGGGACCCGTCCGCGTGAAGGTCCCAAAGGGCCTCGCGCTCGAGGAAGCCCTCCGCCTCGGCCCAAGTGGGCGGAAGGAGCTTGGCCGAAAGGGGGCGGAGCACGCGCCCCTCAAGCCCAACGGCTTCATCTAAGCGCTGCAGGTCCTCCGCGGAAAGCCCGGCCTGTCCCACCACCTCCCCGGTGACCAGGAGGTCGAACCTGCGGCGGCGCAAAAGCCTTCCCGCCCGCTCCAACAGGGTTCTCCGGCAGACCCCGCAGGGAAAGCCCCCGCCGTCCCGCTTGGGCAGCCGCAGGAACTCCCGTTTCACCGTGACGAAACGCAAGGGAAGCCCTAGCTCCCGCGCGGCCCGCGCCACCCGCTCCTCGTTACGGAAAAACGGGGAGTGAAAGAAGACGAGGTAGAGGTCACGTAAACCCGCCCGTTGAGCCAAACGTACAGCGAGCGCGGAAGCCAGGCTCCCGGAGAAGAGGACCAGCCCCCGCGTACTTCACCCCCTAAGGGCGCGGCCGGATGAGGCCGTACCGCCCATCCTTCTTCTTAAAGAGCACGGCGGGGGTTTCGTCCCCAGCCTCAAAGAAGACCAAAAAATCCCGGCCGCTCGCCTCCAGATGCTCCACGGCCTCCTCCACCGTGAGGGGCTTGCGCACGTAATCCTCCACCTCTTCCACCTTGGGCTTGGCCGGGGTGCGGCTGCCCCCGCTGACCTCCCCGGATTTCCGCACCACCCGCAGCTTCTCCTTGAACTCCACGAGCTGACGCTGCATCTTGTCCACCGCTTGGTCCACGGAGGCCAAGATGTCCGGGCTCTCCCCCAAGGCCTTCACCACTTTTTTGTTCACAAGATGGGCGATGATCTGGGTGCGGTGCGTGGGACCTTCGGCCTCCAAAACCACGTCCATGCGGTTGATTCGGTCAAAATAGCGGGAGAGGACGCCCACTTTTTTCTCCACGTACTCCCGAATGGCGGAAGAAGGGATCGCATGCCGCTCCACGATGTGCAGCTCCATTTTATTGCCTCCTTCCAAATTTTAGGCCATTTGCTTCTTTTGTCAAGGGGCTCATTTTTTGCCCATCAACCGCGCGGCCTCGGCCAGGGCCTCCTCGCGGCTGCCGATCTCTCCGGCAAGGATTTTCTCGTGCACGGCCTCCAGGACCTGGCCGAGCCGGGGGCCAGGCGCCATCCCCAGAGCGAGGAGATCGTGCCCAGAGAGGAGCTCCCGGGCCCGCCGCAGCCCCTGCACGCGCCGAAGGTGCACCAAAAGCCGGGCCACCTGGGAAAGAACCGGAAGCCAAGCCGCGCTCTTGTGCGCCGTGGCCTCGGCATCGCAGATCACCACCTTCAAAAGGTCCGCGAAAACCGCGAACCTCTGGGGGAAGGAGGAGAGGGGGGCCTCCTCGGCCTCCCCGGTGCAAAGGAGCTTAACCTGCTTCCCTAGCCCCATCTCGGGGAGGCGAGCGACCCGCATGTGCTCGGCCACCAGGAACCTCACGCGCTCGATCTCCCGTCGGGAGAAGCGGAGCCGGGTGAGGATCTCCTCGGCCATCTCCGCGCCGATCCCACAGTGCCCGGCCATGTTCTCCCCGCCCGAGCGGGCCAGGGCCCTCGGCTTCCCCACGTCATGAAGCAGAAGGGCCATCTTGAGGAGCGGATCGTCCCAGATCCCGTCGGCTTGAGCCAGGCAAAGAAGGGTATGGGTGAACACGTCGCCCTCGGGGTGGTACAGGGGATCCTGGGGCACGCCCTTCAGGGCCGCGACCTCGGGGAGGATGGCCCCCAAAAGCCCAAGCTCTTCAAGGAGCTCCAGGCCCTGGGCGGCGCGCGGGGTGGCCAGGATGCGCCCAAGCTCCTCGCGGATGCGCTCCCAGGAGATGCGCAGGATCTTGGGGGCGTGGGCGCGGATGGCCTCCGCCGTTCCCTCCTCGATGCGGAAGCCCAACTGGCAGGCGAAGCGCACGGCGCGAAGCATCCGGAGGTAGTCCTCGGAGAGGCGCGCATGGGGATCACCGATGGTGCGGATGAGACCGGCTTTAAGATCCGAGACCCCGCCCACAAGGTCGATGACCTCCCCATCCTTTTGGGCTGCAAGCCCGTTCACCGTGAAATCCCGCCGGCGCAGGTCCTCCTCCAAGGAAGCCCACTGCACGCGGGAGGGATGGCGGCCATCCGCGTAGCCCCCTTCGCTGCGGAACGTGGCCACCTCGTACTGCCGGCCGTCCGGGGCCACCACGACCACCACGCCGAAGACCTCGCCCACGGTGAGCACCCGGTAGCGCGGGGAAAAGAGCCGGTACACCTCCTCGGGCGGGGCGGAGGTGGCGATGTCCAGGTCCTTAGGGTGGAAGTCCTGGCCGGAAAGCTCCGCGAGGAGGGCGTCGCGCACCACCCCACCCACGAGGACCACAAGGTGCCCGGCCCCCTCCAAGTCCTCCACGATCCTTCGGGCCACAGGGTGCTCCGCCCAGATGCGCTCGATCGGGATGCGCACGATGAGGATTATCCGCGGGTTTGCGGGGAAAACCCAGCAGGGCTAGGATTAACGCGGAGGGCGAAAATGGAACACGTCGCGGTGCAGGAGGCCCGGGACCGAATGCAAAAGACCTTGGAAGTGCTGCGCCAGGAGCTGGGGAAGGTCCACACGGGGAGGGCCAATCCCGCTCTTCTTGAGGACATCCGTGTGGACTACTATGGGGTTCCCACGCCCCTCAAACACCTGGCCAACATCGTGGCGCCCGATCCCGACCTCCTTGTGGTGCGGCCGTTCGATAAATCCCAAATTGGGGCCATCGAGAAGGCCATCCGCGCTGCCGATTTGGGCCTGAACCCCCAAAACGATGGCCAGCTCATCCGCATCAAGGTCCCTCGCCTCTCCGAGGAGCGCCGAAATGAGCTCGCCAAAGTTGTGGCCAAAAAGGCGGAGGAGGCCAAGATCGCCCTGCGCAACATCCGCCGGGAACTGCGCGAGCGCCTGGAGCAGGAGAAGAAGGACGGAAAGCTCTCCGAGGACGATTTCTTCCGCCTGCAAAAGGAGCTAGATCAGATCACCGCGGACTTCACAAAGAAGGTGGAGGAGCTCGCGGAAAAGAAGGCGGAAGAGATGCGCACCCTGTGAGGATGCCGGGCCTCAAGAGCGCTTTAGTGTTGGGGGCCGGGGTGGCTTCGGCCCTCGTCTTTTTTCGCCCCGAACTCGCTTTAGGCGTGGTCATCGGTCTTGGGATCGTCGGGCTCACCCGCTTCCTTCACCTTCGCCTTTTGCGGAGCGCGTGGGCGGAGGGAAGGCCCCAGGCCTTCGTGGTTGCCGGGCTTGGCAAATTCGGGTTCCTTGCGGCTTTCGCCCTCTTGAGCGTGGCGCTAGGGGTTGACCCCTTGGGCCTGGCCCTGGGGCTCCTCCTCTTCCCTTTGGGGCTTTGGCTGGAGTTGGGATTCCATGTCCTCCGAGATCGGTAAGGATCTCGTTTGGCGGGTGCGGCTGGGGCCGCTTTCGATCGCCTTCAACCCCCTCACCCTGGCCACCGCCCTAGGGGTGGCCCTCTTGCTCCTCCTTTTGGGGCTCTGGCTTCGCCGGGGCATCCCTCGGGATCCCGAGGCGCGGCCCTCCCGAAGGCTCGTTCTCCTCACGGCTTTCTTGGAGTTCGTGGATCGGCAGATCCTGGGGACCATGGAGGAGAAGACCAAACAGAACCTCCTGCCCTTCGTGGCCACCCTTTTCCTCTTCGTCCTTGCGAGCAACCTCTCCTCCCTCCTTCCCATCCCCGGCCTTGTGGCCCCCACCCGCGACCTCAACGTGACCCTGGGCTTGGCCCTCCTCGTCTACGCCTTTTGCCACATCTACGGCATCCGGACCAAAGGCCTCCTGCGGCACGGGAAGAGCTACCTTGAGCCCTTGCCCGTGATGCTCCCCATGAACCTCGTGGGCGATCTTGGCCGCACCCTATCCCATGCCTTCCGTCTTTTCGGGAACATCCTTGGGGGCTCCATCATGCTCGCCGTGATCTTCCCCATCCTCGTGAACCTCGTGGTCCGCTTCCGCTGGATCCTCGGGATCTTCTTCCTTTTGGTGGGATTGGTGGCCTTGCGGGCCCTTTGGCGGCGGGGGAAAAAGAAGGCCTTTTATGCCCTGGGCCTTGCGTGGTTGGGGGCTTTGGTCCTCCTCGTCGTGCACGTGTGGCTTCCGGTCCTTTGGGTGGTGCCCGCGGCGTTCCTCATCGGAACGGGGGCGGGGGTGGTGCTCAACTTCTTCTTCGGCCTCTTTGCCGGGACGATCCAGGCCTTGGTGTTCACGCTCCTTGCGGCCGCGTACATCCAGATGGCCGCGGAGTGAAAGGAGGGAAAGGATGGAGATCGGCGCGGAGTTGGTGCAGGGCTTGAAGTACTTGGCGGCGGGGATCTGCATGGGGATCGGCGCCATCGGCCCGGCCCTGGGGGAGGGCCGCATCGGCGCCTCGGCCCTAGAAAGCATGGCCCGCCAACCGGAGATGGCCAACACCCTCCTTCGCAACATGATCATCGCCGACGCCATCGCCGAGACCACCGGCATCTACTCCCTCATCGTGGCCATCATGATCCTGTTCGTGGTGTGACATGGTCGCCGGCTGGGAAACGATCATAAAAAGCCTTAATTGGACGCTCATCTTCAACGCCGTTTCCTTCCTCCTTCTGGTTTGGCTTTTGCGGCGGATGCTTTTCCGGCCAGCCCTGCGGTGGCTGGAGGCCCGCCGGGCCGCGGAGGAGGCCCGCCTGGAAAAGGCTCGGGCCCTCGAGACCCAGGCCCAGGAGCTGCGCCAAAAGGCGGAAGCGGAGCTCGCGGAGGCTAACCGCCTGGGCCGGGAGATCCTGGCCCGGGCGGAGGCCGAGGCCCGGGAGATCCTGAAAAAGGCCCGGGAGGAGGCGCGGGAGGAGGCCCGCCGCATCCTCCAGGACGCGGAGAAGGCCGCGGCCCGCGCGAAGGAGGAGGCCCTCCGCGAGCTGCGCCAGACCTACGCCGAGCTCGTGGTGCTCGCGGCCGCCCAGGTCTTGGGGCGGGAGGTGCGCCCGGAGGACCACCGCCGCCTCCTTGAGGATTTCCTGGCCCGGCTCGGCCCCGGAGCCCTCTCCTAGGGAGCCATGCGGGAAGAGCCCTTAGCGGAGCGCTACGCCCGGGCCCTCTTGGCCGCCGCCCAGGAGGAGGGGGCTACGGACCGCGTAGCCCAGGACCTCCTCCTCTTGCGCGCCCTTCACGAAGAACTCCCTGAGCTCGTGCCCTTCCTCGCCCATCCCCGCGTTGACCCCGCCGCCAAAGAAAAGCTTCTTCTTTCGCTCGACGCTTCTTTGCACCCCTACACCCTGAACCTCCTTCGCCTCTTGGTGCGGAAGGGGCGCGCAGGCCTCCTTCCTTCCCTGGTCTCCGCCTACTTCAAGGCCTGGGAAGCGGCCGGTGGACCGGTCCACGTCGTGGTTCGTTCCCCGCAACCCCTGTCCCCAGAGGAGCGGGCTAAACTTCGGGCCCGGCTCAAGGAGGCCCTGGAGCGCGAGGTGACCCTGGAGGAGGAGGTCGCGCCCGAGCTACTGGCGGGGGTGGAGCTCGTGATCGGCGGGAAGAGGTTGGATGCATCGGTGCGCGGGCGCTTGGCCCGGCTGCGCCAGGCCCTAGGAGGTTGAGGTGCCCCGGTACGACGAGATCGCTGCTGTCCTCAAAAAGCAGATCCAAAGCCTTGGTGCGGACCTGGAATTGGAGGAGGTAGGGGTGGTAGTGGAGGTTGGCGACGGGATCGCCCGCGTGTGGGGCTTGCGCTCCGCCATGGCCTCCGAGCTCCTCCTCTTTCCGGGCGATATCTACGGCCTGGTCCTGGACCTCACCGAGGACTCCGTGGGCGTGGCCATCCTCGGCCCGGACGAGCACATCAAGGAGGGCGATGAGGTGCGGCGCACGGGCCGGGTCTTGGAAACCCCGGTAGGGCGGGGTTTCCTCGGTCGGGTGGTGGACCCCCTGGGACGTCCCCTCGACGGCGGGCCTCCCATCGAACCGGAGGGCTTCCGCAAGACCGACGCCAAGGCCCCCGGCGTCATCATGCGCCAGCCCGTGAACACCCCTCTCCAGACCGGGATCAAGTGCATCGACGCCCTCACCCCCATCGGCCGGGGCCAGCGCGAGCTCATCATCGGCGACCGCCGCACCGGAAAAACCGCGATCGCCCTCGACACCATCATCAACCAGAAGGACCAGGGCGTCTATTGCATCTACGTGGCCATCGGCCAGAAGTCCTCCACCATCGCCAAGGTGGTGGACGCCCTGCGCCGCTACGGCGCCATGGACTATACGATCGTGGTGGCCGCCTCCGCCGAGGATCCCGCGCCCCTTCAGTACATCGCGCCCTACGCCGGCTGCGCCATGGGCGAGTACTTCCGGGATCGCGGGGAGGACGCCCTCATCGTCTACGACGACCTTTCCAAACACGCTGTGGCCTACCGCCAGATCTCCTTGCTCCTCAGGCGACCGCCGGGCCGCGAGGCTTATCCTGGCGACATCTTCTACCTCCACTCGCGGCTCCTGGAGCGGGCCGCCCGCCTCGCGGACGAACACGGCGGGGGCTCCCTCACCGCCCTCCCCATCGTGGAGACGAAAGCGGGGGACATCACCGCCTACATCCCCACGAACCTCATCTCCATCACCGACGGCCAGATCTACCTTGAGGCCGATCTTTTCAACAAAGGGCAGCGGCCGGCCATGAACGTGGGGCTCTCCGTATCGCGGGTGGGCGGCGCCGCCCAGATCCCGGCCATGAAGGAGGTGGCCGGGCAACTCCGGCTGGAGCTCGCCCAGTACCGGGACTTGGCGGCCTTCGCGGAGTTTGCTCAAGAGCTGGATGAGGCCTCGCAGGCGCAGCTCGCCCGGGGGGCTCGCGTCATGGAGATCCTCAAACAGGACCAGTTCGCGCCCATGCCCGTGGAGGAGCAGGTGGCCTCCCTCTATGCCGCGGTGACCGGGCATTTGGACGACATCCCGGTGGAGGCCGTGCGCGCCTTCGAGCGCGGGTTCCTCGCGTTTTTGCGGGCGCAGCACCCGGAGATCCTGGCGGAGTTGCGCCGGGAAAAGAGGCTCACGGAGAAGGTGCGGGCCGGCCTGGAGGGAGCTTTGGCGGAGTTCAAAAGGACCTTCCGTCCCTAGCTCATGGCCAAAAAGCTTCGGCAGCTCCGCCGCCGCATCCGCAACATCCAGCACATCCGCCAGATCGCCAAGGCCATGTACACCATCGCCTCCACCCAGGTCATCCAAAGGAAGAAGGAGCTCCTCCCGGCGCGCGCCTTCCCTGAGGCGGCCGCTTGGGTTTTGGCGGACCTTAAGGCCTGGGCCAAGGCCAATTTCCTGGCCCATCCCCTTTTGGACGGGAACAACCTCCCCCAGAAAGGGCTTTTGGTGATCAACGCTGACCGGGGCCTCTGCGGCCGGTACGTGGCCGAGGTGAACCAGGCCGCCCTCCGCTTCCTGAGCGCCCACCCGGAAACAAAGCTCATCCTTGTGGGCGACAAGGCCATTCGCTTTTTTGCTCGAGAAAGGTGGCCCATCGTGGCCACCCACCGCAGGCTTGAACGGCCTCGCCTCTCCCAGGCGCGGGCCTTGGCGGAGGAAGCGCTGGCCCTGTACCAAGAGGTGGGGGAGGTCCACGCGGTGTACACGGAGTTTCGGGGGGAGCTCATCCAGCGCGTGCGCGTGGAGCGCCTCCTTCCTCTCCCCATCCCCGAAAGGCCGGCGCGCGAGCTCCTCTCCGAGCCGGATCTGACCGCGATCATTGAGGAGCTGAGCAGAACTTGGGTTTTGGGGCGCCTCTACCAGATCCTTTTGGAGGCGAAGACCGCGGAGCACGCGGCCCGGCGCCAGGCCATGAAGACTGCCACCGATAACGCCGACGAGATCCTGGAAAAGCTCACGATCCAGTACAATAAAGCCCGCCAGCAGAGCATCACCCTCGAGCTCATGGACATCATGGGCGGTGCCGAGGCCATTCGGGAGGAACTGTGAACGTGCGGGAAGCGGTAGCGGAAGGGTGGATCGTGGCCGTGCGTGGTCCCGTGGTGGACGTGGCCTTCCCCCGCGGGCACCTTCCTCCTCTGCGCCATGCCCTCGTGGTCCCCCGGGAGGAAAAGGATCTGGTCCTGGAGGTGGCCCAGCATCTGGGCGACTCCACGGTGCGGGCCATCGCCATGGACTCCACGGACGGGCTGCGCCGGGGCGACAAGGTCTATGACACCGGCGGGCCCATCACCGTGCCCGTGGGCCCGGAGATCCTCGGGCGCATGTTCGACCTCGTGGGCAACCCCATCGATAACCTCCCGCCCCCGCCCGCCAAAAAACGCTACCCCATCCACCGCGACCCCCCGCCCCTGGAGGAGCTCTCCGTGGAGGACGAGATCCTGGAGACGGGGATCAAGGTGATCGACCTCATGGCGCCCATTCCCAAGGGCGGGAAGGTGGGGCTCTTCGGCGGGGCCGGCGTGGGCAAAACCGTGCTCATCATGGAGCTCATCCGGGCCATCGCCTACGAGCACAAGGGCTATTCCGTGTTCGCCGGGGTGGGCGAGCGCTCCCGCGAGGGAAACGAGCTCTATTTGGAGATGAAGCGGGCCGGGGTCCTTCCCAACACCGTGCTCGTCTACGGCCAGATGAACGAGCCCCCTGGCGCCCGCTTCCGCGTGGGCCTCACCGGCGTGACCATGGCCGAGTACTTCCGCGACGAGGAAGGAAAAGACGTGCTTCTTTTCATCGACAACATCTTCCGCTTTGCCCAAGCGGGTTCCGAGGTCTCCGCCCTTTTGGGCCGTATGCCCTCCGAGGTGGGGTACCAACCCACCTTGGCCACGGACATCGCCGAGCTTCAGGAGCGCATTGCTTCCACCCGCCGGGGCTCCATCACCTCCATTCAGGCCATCTACGTTCCCGCCGACGACTTCACCGACCCCGCCCCGGCCACGGTCTTCGCCCACCTCGACGCCACGATCGTCCTCACCCGCGAGCTTGCGGAAAAAGGGATTTACCCGGCCGTGGACCCCTTGCAGTCCGACTCGCGCCTCATGGACCCGCGGATCCTCTCCCGCGACCACTACGAGGTGGCCCAAAAGACCCGGGCCATCCTCCAGCGCTACCAGGACCTCCAGGACATCATCGCCATCATGGGGATGGAGGAGCTCTCCGAGGAGGACCAGATCACGGTGTACCGGGCCCGTAAGATCCAGCGGTTCATGGCCCAGCCGTTCCACGTGGCCGAGCACTTCACCGGCCGCAAGGGCGTGTACGTGCCGCTTGAAGAGACCGTGCGCGGGTTCAAGATGATCGTGGAGGGCGAGCTCGACGACGTTCCCGAGCCCGCGTTCTACATGGCCGGAACCATCGACGAGGTCCTCTCCCGCGCCAAACGCTA
>JAUQPF010000044.1 GCA_030550535.1 Candidatus Bipolaricaulota bacterium | reverse complement strand
CCCGTATCCTCTAACCTTCGGGGGTCATGGCGGAGGAGCTCGCTCTCTACCGGCGGTGGCGGCCCAAGCGCTTCTCCGAGGTGGTGGGCCAGGACCTCGTGGTGGCCACCCTCAAGCGCGCCGTGGCTCAAGGCCAGCTCCACCACGCCTATCTCTTCGCGGGACAGCGCGGGATCGGAAAAACCACGCTGGCGCGCCTCCTTGCCCGGGCCGCCAATTGTCTGGCCCCTGAGGACGGCGAGCCTTGCAATCGCTGCCCCAACTGCACCCGCATCCTCTCCGGACAGTCCTTGGATGTAGTGGAAATCGACGGCGCTTCCCACCGCGGAATCGACCAGGTGCGCCAGCTGCGCGAGGAGGTGGCCTTCCTCCCCGCAGGGGCTCGCTACAAGGTCTACATCATCGACGAGGTCCACATGCTCACCCCGGAGGCGTTCAACGCCCTCCTCAAGACCTTGGAGGAGCCCCCGCCCCACGTGCTCTTCCTCTTCGCCACCACCGAGCCCCACAAGGTTCCGCCCACGGTCCTTTCCCGCTGTCAGGCGTTCTGGCTTCAGCCCATCCCCGAGGACCTCATCGCCGCGAAGATCACGGAGATCGCCCAGGCCGAGGGTTTTGCGCTGGCTCCGGGGGCGGCGGAGGTGTTGGCCCAGCGGTCCGGGGGGTCCCTGCGCGATGCCCTAGTACTTTTGGAACAGTTAGGTCGCACGGGCCCCCTCACCCCGGAGCGCATCGAGGCCTATTTGGGCTTGCCTTCCCGGGCCCAGGTCGACCGGTTTTTGGATGCCCTCGTGGCCAAGAACGCGGACGAGGCCCTCGCGACTGTGGAGGAGCTCGCCCGCCGCGGGCAGGACCTGGCCCTCTTCGCAGAGGAGCTCCTCGGCCGGGCCCGGGATCGCGCGGTCGCCGGCGAACAAGAGTTTCTTTCCCTCCTGGGGGGCCTTTTGGCCCTGCGCACGGAGCTTCCCCGCTCCTTTTCCCGGCGGCTGCGTCTTGAGCTCTTCGTGCTGGAGCACTGTGGGCTTCCGAAGACCCCGAGGAGGGCCCGTGCCGAGACCGCCTCCCCCGCTTCCCTACCCGAGGCGCCCAAGGAGGATCTTTCACCGGCCATAACGGCGGAGCCCAGGGCTGCGATTTCCGAGGAGCCCGGGGATAACGAGTCCAACCGTGGGGAGGCGCGCGAAGTTTGGGAGGAGGTGCTTCGGGCGGCCTGGGAGGCCCGCGCCGACCTCGGGGTCTTCCTTGCTCCCGCGCAATGGGCCTACACGGATGGAATCCTTCGCGTTACCCTGCCTCCAGGCTTCCGCTACCACTACGAATCCCTGCAGGAAAAAGAAGTCCGGCAAGCCCTCGAGGAGGTGGCCCGGCGCTTCTTCGACCCCCTCTTGGCCGTGGAGGTGGGGTATGCGGGAAACGAAGGCGGAGGGCGCCTGTCCTTGGAGGAGGCGGCCAGGCTCTTGGCGGAAAAACTCGAGGGCGAGATCATTAGCCTGTCATGATCCCCGCGCTGGAAGAGGTGCTTTCCGCGCTTGCCCGCCTTCCCGGGATCGGCCGGCGCTCGGCGGAGCGCATCGCCTTCTTCCTTTTGGCTAAGCCCGAGGAGACCGAGCGTTTGCTTCGCGCCCTTTCCGTTCTTTCTCGCATCGGCCGCTGCCCCCGCTGCCACGGTTTTTCCGAAGGGGGCCTGTGCCCCATTTGCCGGGATCCCGCCCGCGAAGCGAAGACGATTTGCGTGGTGGCCCATCCCTGGGAGGTGGAGCGGATCGAGCGCACCGGGGAGTACCGCGGCCTGTACCACGTCCTGGGCGGGCTGATCTCGCCCACCTCCGGGATCCGTGCGGAGGACCTCACCATCGCGCACCTCCTTTCCCGCGTGCGGGAGGAGGGGACGGAAGAGGTGATCCTGGCCCTGGAGCCCAAGCTCGAGGGCGACCTCACGGCCATGCACCTTCTGCGCCTGCTCAAGCCCTTAGGGGTGAGGGTCTCCCAGATCGCCCAGGGGATTCCGGTGGGGCGGGATCTGGAGTCCGCGGACGAGCTCACCCTGGGCCGGGCCCTAAAAGGCCGCATCCCCCTCTAGCCCAAAGCCTGGCGTTTTCGCTATCCTCCCGACGGTGAGTGGCCGTGGCCAAGGTGTGGGTGGAGCGGGCAGAGGTTTTCCTTTTTCGGTTTTCCCTGGAGAAGCCCTTTCGTATCGCGCTCGGCACAACTACGGAGAAGACCGAGGTGATCGTGGCTCTCCACGACAACCATGGCCGTGTGGGCTGGGGCGAGGCCTCCCCTAGCGCCGTGATCCTCGGCTGCACCCCTGACTCCGTTCTGGCCGCGCTGGATCACCTCATCCCCGTTCTCCTCGGCGAGGATCCCCGGCGGATTTGTCACCTCCTGAACAAGATGGATCGGGTCCTCCTTGGGAACGCTGCGGCCAAGGCTTCTTTGGATCTGGCGCTCCACGATCTCGTTGGGCAGATCTACGGGGAGCCGGTGTGGCGGCTTTTGGGCGGAAGCCTCGCGGAGCCGGTGGAGACGGACTTCACCGTGGGGATCGATTCCCCCGCGCGGATGGCCGCGGAGGCCAAGGCCCTGGTGGAGGCGGGCTTCCGGGCCATCAAGGTGAAGGTGGGCGAGGATCCGAAGGCCGATGTGGAGCGGGTGCGGGCCGTGCGGGAGGCCATCGGGGAAAAGGTCCGGATGTGGATCGACGCCAACCAGGGCTGGACCCGCGCCCAGGCCGTCTGGGCCCTCACCCGGATGAGCGAGTACGGCGTGGAGTTCGTGGAGCAGCCGGTGGCCGCGGAGGACCTGGAGGGGATGGCCTGGGTGCGCAAGCGCTCGCCCATCCCCATCATGGCCGACGAAAGCGTCCACTCCCCCAGCGATGCCCTGCGGGCCCTCCATCTGGAGGCCTGCGACTACGTGAACATAAAGCTCATGAAGGCCGGCGGACTTTTGCGCGCCAAAGAGATCGCCACGATCTGCAAGCACGCAGGAATCCCAAACATGATCGGCGGGATGGTGGAGTCCAACCTTTCGGCCACCGCGGCCGTGCACTTTGCCCTCAGCGAAGCCAACGTGGTCTTTCGCGATCTGGATTTGGGGGAGCGGCCGGAGGCGAAGCTCGTGGCCCGGGGCGGCTCCGCCATCCACAACGGCTTCCAGGTCCTGGCCGACCCCGAGGCCCCCGGCTTCGGTTTTGTGGAGATCCGAAAGGATTGGCTTAAGCCCGTGCGCACGTACACCGTGGGCGAGAGGATGCGGTCGGGAGAGTGAGCCATGCGGGATTTTGCGGGGCTTGAGGAGTTCGTGCGGGAGAGGATGCGGCGGACCCGGCTTCCCGGGGTAAGCCTGGCCCTGGTGCAGGGGGACGAAGTTCTGTACGCGCGGGGCTTCGGCTTCCGCGATTTAGAGAAGAAGCTTTCGGCAACCCCCTCCACGGCCTACGGGATCGGGAGCATCACCAAATCCTTCACGGCGATCGGGATCCTCCAGCTTCAGGAAGAGGGCAAGCTTTCCCTTGAGGACCCGGTGGAGAAGTTCCTGCCCCTCCGGATTCGGCCGTTTGGCGAGCCCATTCGGATTTGGCACCTGCTCACCCACACCGCAGGGATCCCCGCCCTGGCCTACGCCGAGGCCGAGCTTCGCTGGGAGCAAGGGACGGGCGGAAGACCCTTAGCCCTGGCCACGGTGGAGGACTTCGTGGCCTGGCTCAACGCCGCGGAGGACTGGGTGGAGGCCAAGCCCGGCACGCGCTGGTTCTACCTGAACGAGGGGTACATCCTCCTTGGGGGGATCATCGCGAAGCTCTCCGGGCTTTCCTATGCGGACTACGTGCGGAAGAGAATCCTTGAGCCCTTGGGCATGGGGAACACGGGGTTCCTGGGGGAGGAGTTCGCCGAGCTCGCCACGCCGTATGTGGTGCCTGCGGAGGGCCAGCCCAGGCCGGGGAAGATCCGGCCCATCCCGATCGGAAGCGACGGGGCCTTGGTGAGCACGGCGCTGGACCTGGCGAAGTATTTGGGCATGTGGCTCCGGCGGGGTGCTCCTCTTCTGCGGCCCGAAAGCTACGCGGAGGCGGTACGACCGCGGGTGCCCATGCCGGCGGAGCCCCGCTGGCCCGAGCCCGTGGGCCCCGCCTCCTACGCCCTCGGCCTTTCCGTGCAGCGCTTCTTCGGCCGCACCCTCGTCGGCCATGGGGGAAGCGTCCTTGTGTACACTGCGCACATCGGGTTCGTCCCTGAGGAGGGGGTGGGGGTGGCGGTCCTGGCCAACGGCTCCGGCTATCCCATGGCCCAATTCGCCCAGGCTGCTCTGGCGCTCCTTTTGGGCGAGCCTTTGGAGCGGCTCCCCTTCGTGCGCCTGGAGGCCGTAAGCGAAAGGATCCTTGGGGTGTACGGGACCTACCGGGACACGATGCGGGCCACCCTGCGGCCGCGGGGCGGAACCGTGGAGCTCGTGGTGGAGGACCGCGAGGCGCCCCTCACCGTGGTCCTGGCCCTGGAAGAGGTGGGGGAGGGCGAGGTCCGGTTCCGGGCGCTTTTGGGCGAGCGCACGCTGCCCGTGGTGGTGCGCCTCGGGGACCCGCCTGAGCTCCTCTACGAGCGCTATAAGCTCCGTCGGGTCGCCCCGCTTCCCTGAGCCCAAGGGAGGTAAAACGGGGTATGCGGCGGCCGGATGTCCGCGAGCTCCGGCGGATCCTCCTTCAGGCCGCGGTCTGGGCCGGCCAGGCCTGCAACTCCTTGGGCGCGGAGGAGGCCCAGGGGCGCGAGGCCCTGGCCCTCCTGGAGGAGGCGCGGGGGTGGCTAGGCCCTTCCGGGCCGGAGAAGCCTCCGAAACTCCGGCGGGAGCCCTATCCCTGGCCCGAGCACCTGCTTTTTCGGGCCATCTCGGCCCTGCGCGTGGTGCAGTTCCGGCTTGCGCGGGAGTTGCGCGCACGCGCAAGCTCCGCGGAGCATGCGCGGGCCCAGGCGTTGATTAGGGCCGCAAGCGAAAGGCTAAAGAGCGCCTGGCTTTCGTACCTCCGTGCCCAGGGTCTTCCCGCGGGGTGCCGTCCCGTGCAGACCCTGAGCTTCGGCGGCGGGCTTTTCCTCTCCGCCCTTTCAGGTGGCCTCTCCAGCCTAGCGGGCGGGTACTTCTTGAAACCCGGGGAAAGTTGGCCGATGACCCTGGCCTACGTGGGGTGGCTTGTCTTCTGCGCGTTTCTGCTTCGGCGCTTCGCGTATCCGCGGCGCGGCCGGGAAAAACCGCTCATCCTGCCCCGAACCCAGGCCGCCCGGCACCCCCTCCCCTTGGCCCTCTTCCTTACGGGTCTCCCCGCCCTGGGCCTCCTTCTCCGTCCGGGCCTTTGGCGCGTCCTCGGGCTGTTCAGCCTGGGCGCGTTCGCCATGGGTTTGCCCATTGTGATCCAGGCCCTGCGCCTCCTCGTTTACCCCGCGGAGGCCCGCGTCCTCGTCCTCCCCGGACGGTGTGTGGTGTTCTCCCCCCGCGTCCTCTCCGTGTCCGAAGAAAGGGTGTTTGTGGACTTTCCCCTCTAGAGGCGCTCCTCGATGCTCAGGCCGACGATGGCGAGATCCCGGCCCTCCGTGATCTCCACTGGGCCTCTGCACCGCGGGCAGGAGAGGACAGGAACCGCGATGTGCCAGCCCTCCTCCGTGAGGTAGCGGGCCTCTCCCTCGTAGCCGCAGGACGGGCAGCGCACGCGCACGGGCACGCTTTCCAAAACGAGTTCCGAGCCGGAAAGCTCCGTCCCTTCTGTAAGGATGCGCCAGGCCTCCTTCAGGGCCCACTCCGAGAGGGAAAGGAGCTCGCCCTTGCGCACGTGCACCTTGGCCACCCGCCCGGGGATGGGGTGCTGGCGCAGGTGTTCCTGGAGGCCCGAGAGAAGGGCCTGGGCCAGGGAGTACTCGTGCATCAAAAGCCGAGGGCGGAGAGGAGCTCCTCCACGCCCCGGCCGCTTTTGGCCGCGGTGAACACGACCCTCCCGTGGGGGTTCACCTTGCGGTAGTCCGCGGCGATCCGCTCGGGATCCACCCCCACGAACGCCGCCAAATCCACCTTGTTGATGGCCACTACGTCCGTTTGGGCGAACATCTTGGGGTGTTTCCGCACCATGTCATCGCCCTCGGTCACGGAGATCACCACCAAATCCACGTCCGCCCCTAAGGGGAAGTCCGCAGGGCACACGAGGTTCCCCACGTTCTCGATGAAGAGGACGTCCACCTCCCCCAGGGGGAACTCCTCCAGGGCGTGGCCCACCTGGTGGGCGTCGAGGTGGCATTGGTCGCCGGTGTTGATCTGGAGGGCGGGGAGGCCGGCGGCCCGGAAGCGCTGGTAGTCATCGTCGCCGGCGACATCGCCGGCAATGGCACCCACCCGAAGCCCCCGCTCCCGCAGCTTTTCGGCCATGCGCAGGATGAGCTCGGTCTTCCCGGAGCCGATGGCGCCCATGACGTTCACCGCCCGCACCCCGTGCTGCTTGAGCAGGGCAAAGTTTTGAGAGGCCAGTTCCAGCTGGCGCTGAAGCACATCCCCAAAGGATCCGGTGATGTCGTGCATGGCCCCCGATCTTACTCCCCAAGCGGTGCGGCTCCACCGCGCACCCTCTGTGCTGGATTGCTTCCGTCTTGCTAAGGGGAGCCCGCTGCGGTATAGTTGGGCCGCCATGCGCCGGGTCGCTCAAATCGCGGCTACGTTCGCGCTGGCTTTTCTTGTGTACCTCGTGCTGACCCTGCCCAGCGGCTCGCTTGGCCTTTGGTCCTTGGACGAGCTCCTGGCGGGGGCGGTGATCAGCCTCCTTGTGGCCCTCGTTTCCCACCGGCTCCTCTGGGAGCGGGGCGGGTGGCGCCTCCTCAACCCCTGGCGCTGGCTCGTCTTCCTCGTGTACCTCTTTGGGCCCTTCCTTTTGGCCATGGCCAAGGCCAATCTGGACGTGGCCTACCGGGTGATCACCGGCCGCATCAACCCCGGGATCGTCAAGTTCAACCCGGGCCTCAAAACCGATGCCGGGCGCACGATGCTCGCCAACTCCATCACCCTCACCCCGGGCACCCTGACCCTCGAGGTGGACGAGGAGACCGGCGACTTCTACGTGCACTGGATCAACGTGCGCCACGTGGATCCCAAGCCGGAGGAGGTCTGCGGGCCCTTGCCTCATTGGGCCAAGGTGGTGGCGGAATGATCGTGGAGCTTTCCTTTGGGATCGCGGCGGCCGTGCTTTTGGCCTACGCCTTGGTGTGCGCCGTGCGCCTGGGGGTGGGGCCCACGGCCGCCGACCGGGCCGTGGCCCTGGACACCATCAACACCCTCGTCGTGGCCATCATGGTCCTTGTGGGCGCGGCCTTCGACCTCATGATCATCATGGACGTGGCCCTGGTCTACGCCCTTCTCTCCTTCGTGGGGACCCTGTACATCGCGCGCTATTTGGAGGAGGGGCTCAGGTGAACGCCCTCATCTACGCGTTCTTGGCCGTGGGCGCCGTCTTCAACGGGCTTGGAGCTGTGGCCCTCCTGCGCTTCCCCGATGTGTACACCCGCATCCATGGGGCCACGAAGTGCACCACGTTCGGCTCCATCTTCTCTATCCTCGCGGTGGTGGTGTACGGGGCGATGCGGGGCGGCGGAGACGGGATCGGCATGGTGATCCGGGCCCTTCTTGCCCTGGTGTTCCTCCTTCTCACCAACCCCACGGGCTCCCATGCCCTGGCCCGGGCCGCCCACCGCGCGGGGATCAAGCCCTTCCGGGCCGTGGTGGACCGGCTGGAGGAGCGGAAATGACCCTTTGGGCTAGCCTCCTCACCATGAGCCTGGTGATGACGGTGGTTGCGGGCTTCCTCGCCGTGGTCCTGCGGGACCTCCTTGCGGCGGCCCTGGCCCTGGGTGCTCAAGGGCTCTTTCTTTCCCTTGCGTTCTACCTTCTTCAGGCGCCGGACGTGGCCATCGCCCAGGCTGGGATCGGCGCGGCCCTCACCACCGCCATCTTCCTTTTGGCCATCCGTAAGACGCGGCGGAAGGAGGAGGAGTGAGCCGCTGGGTGATGCTCTTGGCGTTTGCGGTGGCCGCGGGCTTCCTCATCTTTGGGGCCGTGGCCGTGCGGCCCTTTGGGGACCCACCCCGCGCGGAGATGGACGGGTACTTCAACCGCTTTTCTCAGCCGGAAGTGGCCGCCAACAACGCTGTCACGGCCATCGTCTTTGACTACCGGGGCTACGACACCCTGGGCGAGGCCACGGTGCTGTTCACGGCGGTGACGGGCGTGGCCCTGATCCTGCGGAGGTGGCGGGCATGACGGTGGTGGTGCGCACGATCGCCCGGCTCCTCTTCCCTGTGGCCCTCGCGTTTGGGGGGTATGTGATCATGCACGGGCACCTCACGCCGGGCGGGGGGTTCCAGGGCGGGGCCGTGGCGGCCTCCGCCTTGGCCATGGTCCTCGTGGCCTTCGGCCCCTCCCGTCTCAAGGACAAAAAGGGCCTCCTTTCCGCCCTGGAGAGCTTGGGCGGTACAGCCTTCGTGGTCCTGGGCTTCTTGGGGTTGGGGGTGACGTTCTTCGCCAATGTGCTTGCGGGCTCCCACGGGCTTTTTGGTCGGCCCGTGCCCTACGGGCCCAACCCCGGGGACCTCAACACTGCCGGCACCCTCCCCCTCATGAACTGGGCCGTGGGGTTCAAGGTGCTGGCCGGCCTGGGCGCGGTGGTCCTCCTTTTCGCCCTCTTCGGAGGCGAGGATGATCGGTAACCTGCCGTTCGTGGCGTGCATGGTCCTCATCGCCCTGGGCTTTTGGACCCTCCTTTTCAAGCGGAACCTCGTGAAGCTCGTGATCGGGGTGGGGCTCATCGAAAGCGGAGTGAACCTGTTCCTGGTGGCCCTGGGCTACGTGCGCGGCGGCGTGCCGCCCATCTACACATATGCGCCCGCCGGCGCGCCCATGGTCCTTCCCACCCCCCAGGCCCTCACCCTCACGAGCATCGTGATCGGCCTGGCCACGACGGCCCTCATGCTCGCTTTCGCCGTGGTCATCTACCGCCACAAGGGCACCCTGGATGCCCGCAAGATCCGGGAGCTCAGGGGGTGACGATGAGCGCCCACATCCCCATCCTGGCCATCGCCGTGCCGCTCCTGGGCGGCTTTGCCGTCCCGCTTCTGGCGAAGCTCCACAAAGGGCTTCGGGATGCCTGGGCCCTCCTTGTGGTGCTCTTCGTGGGGGCCTGTGTGGGCTACGTGGCCGTCCACGTGTTCACCCAGGGCCTTTGGGTCTACGTTTTGGGCGCGCGGCATCCCCAGGAGACCCTGGCTCCGGGCGGCTTCCCCATCCGCATCATGCTCGTGGTGGATGGGATGAGCGCCTTCATGGGGGTCATCGCCGGGCTTTTGGCCCTCGTGGCCTTCCCCTTCGCCCTGCGCTTCCTCCCTGAGGAGGAAGGGAAAAGCCTCGCCCTCACCCTTGGGCTTCTGCTCCTTGCGGGGATCTTGGGCATGGCCTACACCGGCGACCTTTTCAACTTCTTCGTGTTCCTGGAGGTCACGAGCATCGCGGCCTGCGCCCTCATTGGGTTCCGCACGTGGACGAGCCGGGCCCCGGAGGCCGCGTTCAAAACCATGCTCCTTTACAGCCTAAGCGGCCTTCTGTTTCTTTTGGCCGTGGCCTTCCTGTACGGCGAGTACGGGGCGTTGAACCTGGCGTATTTGGCGCGGGAGCTGCGCGGGACGTTCGTGGATCGCTTGGCTTTGGGCCTCTTTTTGGCCGCGCTCCTCATGAAGGCGGCGGCCGCGCCCGTGCACTTCTGGGCTCCCGATGCCTACGGGGAGGTCCCGGCGGCCAAGGCCCTCCTCCTTGTGGTGAACACCCAGGTCTCCCTCTACGGGCTTTGGCGGGTTCTCTTCACCCTGTACGGCGGGCTTTGGGACGCGGGCGTGGGCTGGCTCGTGGTGGCCCTGGGCCTCCTCACCATGGTGGTGGCGGCGTTCATGGCCCTGGTGCAGACGGATTTGGGGCGGCTCGTGGCCTACGGTGCCGTGTCCCAAATCGGGTACATGATGCTTGGGGTGGGGGTGGGCTTGGTGAGCCTCGCGGGCCGGCCGGAGTACGGCCTTGTGGCCCTGAAAGGCGGCGTCTTCCACATGCTCAACGACGCCCTCACCGTGGGGCTCCTTTTCCTGTGCGTGGGGGCAGTGGAGTGGACCAAGGGCACGCGGGACCTGCGGGAGCTTGGGGGCCTTGGGCACGGGCTTCCTGAGGTGGCCCTCTGTTTCCTCCTTGCGGGCTTGGCCCTGGCCGGCCTTCCTCCGCTCAATGGCTTCGCCTCGAAAATCCTCATCTACCAGGGGAGCTTCCGGCTCTCCCCGATCCTTACGGCGGTGGCCGTCCTCGCCTCCATCCTGCTTTTGGCTGTGTTCGCCCGGGCCTTCCAGGGCGCGTTCCTCGGTCCCAAAGCGGAGGTGCCGAACCGTGTTCCTGGGGTGTTCCTCCTTTCCATGGCCGTGCTGGCCGTGGGCCTTTTGGTGCTGGGGCTGGTGCCGGGGTTCTTCCTGGAGGGGGTGGTGACCCCGGCGGCGGAGGCCCTGTGGCGCGGCCGGGCCCTGTACCTCGCGGCCGTTTTGGGAGGTTGAGATGAAGGAGACGCTCACCCTCACCACGGGCCAGGGCTTCTGGAGCGCGCTCATCTGGGCGGCGGCGGCTTTGGCCACGCTCCTTTTGGCCGGGCTTCTGTGGTGGCGGGGCCGCCGGGAATACAAAAGGGGCACGGAGCAGGAGCTTCCCTTCCTCTCGGGGGAGCGGGCGGAGAACCCCGGGGTGGGCGCGCTCCACCTCTATTGGGGGCTCACGGAGGCCCTGCGCCCTGTGCTCGAGCGCTTGCGGAGCTGGCACTCCGGCGTGATCAACGATTACGCCGGCTGGTTCGTGGTGATCCTCGGGATCGTGCTTCTTTTGGTCCTGGTGTAGGGAGGAGGGATGGGACTTTCCGCGTTCAAGCGGGCGTTGTGGGTGTTCCACGTGGCCACGGGCTCGTGCAACGGCTGCGACATCGAGATCGTGGCCGCCCTGACCCCGCGCTACGATGTGGAGCGCTTCGGCATTCGCCTTGTGGGCACGCCCCGCCACGCTGATGTGCTCCTCGTCACCGGGCCGGTCACGCGCATGATGGCCGAGCGGCTCAAACGGATCTACGAGCAGACCCCGGATCCCAAGGCCGTGGTGGTGGTGGGCGGCTGCGGCTCCACCTCCGGGGTCTTCTACGAGAGCTACAACGTGGTGGGGCCAGTGGACCGCATCATCCCCGTGGACGTGTACGTCCCGGGTTGCCCCCCTAGGCCGGAGGCCATCATCGATGGCGTGGTGAAGGCCGTGGCCAAGTTGGAGAAACTTGGGGCCAAGGTATGAGGGCGGAACAGGTCCTGCGGGCCCTCACGGCGTCCTTGGGGGAGAAACTTCGAAGCTACGAGCTTCGCCCCCTGGAGGTGGGCGTGCGCCAAAAGCGGACGGTGGAGGAGATCTGGGCGGAGGTGGCGCGGGAGGCCATCCCCCAAGCTGTGGCCGTCCTCAAAGGCCTCGGGCCCCTCCACATCTCCATCATCTCCGGCCACGACGCCGGCGAGACCATCGAGCTCCTTTACCACCTTGCGGTGGGGTTCGGCACGGAGGGCGGGGAGGTGATGGTCACCCTGCGCACGTTCCTGCCGAAAAGCGATCCCACGGTCCCCTCGATCTGCGGGATCCTCCCGGGCGCGGAGACCACGGAGCGCGAGAAGATCGAGTTCCTTGGGGTGGACTTCCCGGGGATCCCCCGCCGGGACCACGTGTTCCTTCCCGACGACCTCCCTGTGCACCCCTGGCGGCGGGACGAGCCCGAGCTTGAGAAGTTCTTGCATCGCATGGTGGAGTGGGAGAAAGGCCATGACCGAAAGGGAACCGAGGGATCCTAACGATCCTGTCCTTCCCGCGGTGGAAGAGGTGCGGGAGGCGGAGCTGCGGGGCGTGGAGGCCGGACTGGGCGAGGTCTTCGAGGTGCCCATTGGGCCCATCCATCCGGCCATGAAGGAGCCCATCCGCCTCACCTTCCGGGTGCGGGGGGAGCGCATCGTGGGCGTGGAGATCCGCACGGGCTTCGCCCACCGGGGAATCGAGTTCATGGGCATGCGCCAGGGCCGAAACCTCATCCAGGTCCTGTACCTTTCCGAGCGGATCTGCGGGATTTGCTCCGTCTCCCATCCCATCGCCTTCACCCAGGCCGTGGAGCGGGCCGCGGGGATCGAGGTCCCGCCCCGGGCCCAGTACATCCGGGTCATCATTTCTGAACTTGAGCGCATCCACTCCCATCTCCTTTGGGCGGGTGTGGCCGCCCATGAGCTTGGGTTCGATACCCTCCTCCACCTCACCTGGCGGGTGCGCGAAAAGGTCCTGGACATCCTGGAGGAGCTCACGGGGAACCGCATCGACTACGCGATCCCCATCTTCGGCGGGGTGCGCAGGGACATCACGCCCGAGCAGTACCCCAAGGTTTGGGAGGCCATCCGTTACTACCGGGGGCTCCTGGAGCAGCTTTTGGACGCGTTCCTGCGCGATCCCACGGTGGAGGCCCGCACCCGCGGGGTGGGGGTTTTGGAGCCCAAGGAGGCGGAGGAGCTCTGTGCGGTGGGCCCCACGGCCCGGGCCTCCGGCCTCCGCAAGGACGTGCGCCAGGACCGGCCTTATTTGGCCTATCCCGATTTCGAGGTGAAAGCCATCACCCCCGCGGACTACGGCCTCACCCCCATAGGCGACGTGTACGACAAGATCGTGGTGCGGCTTTTGGAGGTGGGGCAGTCCCTGGACATCATCGAGAAGGCCCTCATGAACATGCCGGAGGGCGAGATCACCTCCTTCCCCAAGATCCCGGCCCTCTTGGCCTATCTGAAGAAGGCCGAAGGGGAGGGCTTGGGCTGGCACGAGGCCCCCCGGGGCGAGGTCATCCACTACGTGCGCCTCGTCTCCGGGGACGAATCCCTCCTCGTGTGGAAGGTGAAGGCGCCCACCTATTCCAACCTCCTCAGCTGGTACCCCATGTTCGAGGACCAGGAGATCGCGGACATCCCCATCATCGCGGCCTGCATCGACCCTTGCATCTGCTGTATGGACCGGGTGTACGTGGTGCGGGACGGGCGGGAGGAGACCTGGACCAAGGAGCAGCTCCTCAAGCTCTCCTGGGAGAAGACGCGGAGGCTGCGGCGATGAGCGGTTGGCTGGTGGTGGGGCAAGCAGCGCTTGTTCTCCTGGGCGGGGGCATCGTAGGGCTTTTTTACCGCGGCGTGGACAGGAAGATCGCGGCGCGCATGCAGGCCCGCATTGGTCCCCCCCTCCGCCAGCCTTTTTTGGACCTGGGGAAGCTTCTCGTGAAGGAGACGGTGATCCCCAAGACCGCGGTGGCCTGGCTCTTTTCGGCCATGCCCTTTTTGGCCGTGATCGCCTCCTTCACCGCCCTTTTGTACCTCCCCTGGGGGCCGTTCGGTCCGGTCCTGGAGGGGCACGGCGACGCTATCCTCGTGCTCTACCTTTTGGCCGTGCCGGCCCTGGCCATGGCCCTGGGCGGTTTCGCCTCCGGCTCCCCTTTGGGCGTGGTGGGCGCCCAGCGCGAGCTCGTGATGCTGGTCTCCTACGAGTTTCCGCTCGCGGTGGTCCTCGTGGCCCTGGCCTGGCGCCTCTCCACCTTGGGCCTGGGCCCGGCCTTCTCCCTTGGGGTCCTGGCCCAGAACCCCCTGTGGGGGGCGGTGGGACCGCTGGGCATCCTGGGCCTGGCCATCCTCCTTGTGTCCCTGCTCGTGGTGACGCCCGCGGAGCTCGCGAAGATCCCGTTCGATATCCCTGAGGCGGAGACGGAGATCGCCGGCGGTCTATTCGTGGAGTATTCGGGCACGTATTTGGCCCTCTTCTATTTGGCGGACGCGGTGCGCACGGTGGTCATGGCCGGGCTCGTGGTGGCCCTCTTTGTGCCCTACGGGATCGCTGGGCCACTTGGGCTTAGGGGTGCCGCAGCCCAGGTCGTGGACCTCCTCTTTTGGCTCCTCAAGGTGTTCTTCGTCATGGTTTTGGCGGTGACCACGGTGCGGGTGGGCATGGCCCGCCTCAAGGTGGACCAGATCGCCCGGGGCTTCTGGTGGCGGATCACCGCCCTGGCTCTGGGCGGCCTCCTCCTCCTCGTCCTGGACAAGGTGGTGATGGCATGATCCTCAAGACCCTGGTGGCGCAACTCCTTTCCCGACCGGCCACGAATCGCTTTCCCGCCAAATACATGCCGAAGTCGGTGACGCGGTTCTTGGCCCGGGTGCGGGAGGGCAGGGCCCAAATCCATCCACCGGTGCCGGTGCCTCCTAAATTCCGGGGAAAGATCGCCTACGACCGGGAGAAGTGCATCGGGTGCCAACTGTGCATCCGGGTGTGCCCGGCCAAGGTCATCGAGTTCAAGCCCGAGGTGAAGAAGATCCGGATGTATGTAGCCCGCTGCACGTTCTGCGCCCAGTGCGTGGACGCTTGCCCCGTGAACGCCCTTTCTCTGAGCCCAGAGTTCCTGCTTGCCAGCACCGACCGGCTCTCTTCCGAGCTCATCGTGGAGTGAAAAAGAAGGGAGGGCGGGAAGCCCCGCCCTCCCCTCCGGCGCCGCGGGGGCGCGGCGGGTGGGGTCACTTCACCGCCTCCAGCTTGGCCGAAAGGACTTCCTGCAAGGTGGGGAGCAAGCGCACAAGGCTCAAGCCCCGCAGGAGATCCAAGCGCAGCGCCGGAAGCGCCTGAGGAGCCAAGGGTTTCCTCGGCAGGAAGCGCGGGGCCACGCGCGCCCGCGCCCGGATCCGTTCCCGAGGCATCTCTCCGAGGATCCCGCGCTGGAGCCTCTCCCATTGCGCAACGGTGAGGATCCTTTTGAGGCCAGCGACGAACTTGTCCTCTAGGGTCTGGAGCTTCTCCCGCAGCTCCTTCTGGTAGGCGGCCAGAAGCTCCCGCAATTCCTTGGGCGTTCCGGTGAACGCCAGGAGATCCTCATGGAGTTTGTCGGGCATGTTCACGATCTCCTCGCGAAGCGGGAGGAGCTCCTCCACGAGCGCGAGGAGGGCCTTCATCTGGGCGGGGGTGAGCTCGAGGGCGTTGATCCAGATGAGCGCGAGGTTCTCCCGGCCGATGTATCCGCCCACCCGTGCGCCCAAGGCCTGCCCAAACGCGCCCACCGTCAAGAGCATCGCCAGCGCTGCTCCAAACGCCAGCTTCCTCATAGTTCCGTTCACCTCCACGGTTGATTTTGGGGGCCCAGGGTGCAGGCACAAGGGAGAGGTTGTGGAGAAACGGTGGAAGCCCGGAGTGGGTATACTCCTCCGGCATGGTCACCCTCAAGCGGCGGGATAAGGTCCTCACCGTCCCCGCGGGGAAGAGCCTGGAACGGATCCTGCGGGAGGCCGGGATCCTCCCGGACACGGTTCTTGTTGTCCGGGACGGGAGGATCGTGCCCCTGGACTACCGCCCCCAGGACGGCGAGGAGTTCGAGCTCATCGACGTCATCTCCGGAGGCTAGGATGCGCTGCAGTTTTTGCGCGAACGAGGCGGTGCTGCGCCTGCGCCACGCCAATTTGCGCCTTTGCCCTGAGCACCTGGTGGCCCGGGTGGAAAGGGAGGCGGAGAAGGCCATCCGGGAGTTCCGCATGTTCGCTCCGGAGGAGCGGGTGCTTGTGGCCGTCTCCGGGGGCAAGGACTCCCTGGGCCTTTGGGCCATCCTCACCCGCTTGGGTTACCAGGCCGACGGGCTCTACATTGACTTGGGCATCACCGCGTACTCCCGGCGCTCCCGGGAACACTGCGAGGCCTTCGCCCAGGAGCATGGCCTTGTGCTCCACGTTGTGGAGCTTCGAAAAGAGCTTGGAGCTGGCCTCGACGAGATTGCGGAGGCGCTGCGGGGCGAGCCCTGCGCCCACTGCGGGGCCATCAAGCGCTACCTCATGAACCGGGCGGCCTGGGAGGGGGGGTACGCGGCCCTGGCCACCGGCCACAACCTGGACGACGAGGCCGCCACCCTTTTGGGCAACACCCTCCGCTGGGATCTGGAGTACCTGGCCCGCCAATACCCCGTTCTCCCCGAGGGGCCCAAGCTCGCCCGCAAGGTCAAGCCCCTTGTGTTCCTGTCCGAGCGGGAGATGGTGGCCTACTGCCTCCTTCGGGGGATCCGCTACATCTACGAGGAGTGCCCGCACAGCGTGGGCGCCCGCTCCCTCTTCCTCAAGGACATCCTCAACCGCCTGGAGGACGCCGCGCCCTCCACGAAGATCACGTTCCTCAAGTCCTTTTTGCGCGTGCACGGAAAGCTTCCTAAGCCCACGGAGACCGAGCTTCGGGAGTGCCCCAGCTGCGGGATGCCCACGGGGGCGGAGGGGCCTTGCCGCTTCTGCCGCATCAAAGAGAGGATGGCCCAGCGTGCGCCCGCTTGAGTACGGGGAGCCCGTGATCCTCTGGGAGACCGGCCGGGGCCGGACCTTCCTCATCACCCTCACCCCCGGCGGCGCCTTCCACTCCCACCGGGGGGTCATCCGCCACGATGACCTCGCAGGGAAACCTGAGGGCAGCGAGGTCCTCTCCTCCACCGGGCACCCGTTCGTGGCCTTTCGCCCACGCTTGGCGGACCGCATGATGAAGGTCCACCGCCAGACCCAGATCGTGTACCCCAAGGACGCGGGCTGGCTCGTTCTGGCCTTGGACCTCTTCCCTGGGGCGCGGGTGGTGGAGATGGGCACGGGATCCGGGGCCTTCACCATCCTCCTTGCCCAGCTTGTGGGCCCCACGGGCAAGGTCTACACCTACGACCGCCGCCCGGACTTCCTCTATAACGCCCTCCAGAACATCCGGAAGCTGGGGTATGCGGACCGGGTGGAGGCCCAAATCCTCACGGCGGGCGAGCCCTTCCCCGTTTCCGACGTGGACGCGGTCTTCCTGGATCTTCCCACCCCTTGGGAGGCCATCCCGCCGGCGCGGGAGGCCCTGGCCCCGGGAAGGCCTTTGGCCCTCCTTGTGCCCACCGCCGAGCAGCTCAAGCAGGCCGTGAAGGCCCTGGCGGAGAACGGGTTCGTTTGGATCGAAGCCGTGGAGATCCTGGAGCGGAGGATGCTCGTGCGGGAGCGGGAGGGCGTGCGGCCCTTGGAGCGCATGGTGGGGTTCACGGGCTACCTCGTCTCCGCCCGCAAGGCGCTGGTGCGCCGCCCCGCGGAGGCGGGAACCCCGGTGGAAGAACCCGAGGGATCAGCCCCCGATTCGGACTAGTTCCGCAGGATCCCAGCCAAAGTACCGGGAAAGAAGGCCGTAGAGCTCAGGGTGGTGCGCCCGCAGGCTCCAGGGGTCGGCAAAGAGAAGCTCTGTGGCCACGGCGAAGAACTCCGCAGGGCTTTCTAAGCCCCAGGCTAAAGGCGTGGGCCTCGGGGACGCGCGCAGGCGCAGGTACTCCCCGAAGACCACGTTCTGCCAAGGTTCGCGGAGCTCCGCAGGGAGGACGGGCGCGCCCTGCATGGCGCCGTCCTCGAGGTCCAGCTGGTGGGCAAACTCGTGGACGACGACGTTGCGGGCGCCCGGGCCGAAGCCCGCCTCCAAAACGGCATCCCAGGCCAGGACCACCGTGCCCAGGGGCCAGGACTCGCCCGCCCGCACCTCCATTCCCTCCTCCACCACCCCGCCTGGCCCCGGCCGTCGGTAGCGGGCCACGTACAGGGTGGGGTAAACCACCACCGTGCGCATGCGCGGGAAATAGTCCGTCTTGCGGCGAAGAAGCAGGAGGCAGGCGTTCCCCGCGACGGTGAGGCGAACCCGCTCGTCCACGGTGAACCCGGCCGCGCCCTCAAAGCGTTTCTCCGCCAGGAAAACCTGGATGTGGCCTAAAAGCTCGCGCTGGTCCGAAGGCGCAAGGAAAGGGAGGAGCGGGATCCCGGAAAGGAAGGGTTGCCAACGGCGGGGGAAAGGGCGGGCGCGCAGCCTCCTTCGGCGCCAGCCCCGGAGAAAGCTCACGGCCCGGCGTGGAGAGCGAAGCGCAGGGTGAGGCTTCCCAAGCGAAGCTCGAGGGCTACGAAGCTCGCCGCCACTTGGAAATCCTGGGTAGCCCAGGTCGCAAGATAGGGCTTCCCCAGGGCTTCAAGAACCACGCCCGCTTGGATCGCCCAATGCCCAAAGTCCCCGCTCAGGGTGAACGACTGCGTGCGCAGGTTCAGCCCTTGCCAGGTCGTGAGGCTTTGCAGTTCAAACCCAGGGAAGGAAAAGCGAAGCTCCAAGCTGTTCCATGTGGCCAAGGAGCCGCCCAAGGTGAAGGACGTGGAGAACTCCCCCGAGAGCCCCGCCGCCGCTCCTGGCCAAGCCAGCAAAAGCACACCTGCCAACACCCAACCCTTGGCGCGCATCCTACCTAGATGATACCGCGGCGCGCCTCCCAGGGAAGAGGGTCCGCTAAAATGCGCTTGCTATGCGTGCGCTTTTTCTTTGCGCGGTTTTGGGGATCCTGGGGCCTTTTGCCTTCGCTCAGTTCCCCACCGAGCTTTTCGATTACGTGAGGACCTGCCGGGGCCAGATCGCTTGGGAGGTGGTGCGCCAGCCGGAGGATGGAGGCCGCCTTTGGGAGGTTCGGCTGCGCTCGCAGATTTGGCGGAACATCCCCTGGACGCACCGCCTCCTCCTTGTGGAGCCGGCCGAGCGGGCGGTGGGCGACGTGGTCCTCTTGTACCTGAGCGGCGATCCGTATCCTGGGGAGGAACTTTTGGGGTTGGCCGTGGCCCGCCTGGCCGGCCTGCGCGTGGCCATCCTCAACTCCGTCCCTAACCAACCCCTGTTCGGCCTCCGCGAGGACGAGCTTCTGGCCTACACGTTCGAGCGCTACCTGGCCGAAGGGGATTGGGACTGGCCCATCCTCTTCCCCATGGTGGGAAGCGCCGTGGCCGCCATGGACGCCCTCGCCGCCCTGGCCCCGGAGGTTTGGGGCACAGAGCTGCGCGGGTTCATCCTGGCGGGGGCCTCCAAGCGGGGGTGGACCGCGTACCTTGCGGCGGCCGTGGACCCCAGGGTCCTGGGTCTCGTTCCCATCGTCTTCGATTTTCTGAACTTCCCGGCCCAGCTTGCCCGGCAGGAGGAACTTTTGGGCGGGCCTTCCCCCATGCTCCGCCCCTACGCCGCCCGCGGCCTCACCGCCCTGGCCGACCCCAGCCCCCAGGCCGCTCGCCTGGCCTGGCTCTTGGACCCCTACTCCTACCGCTACGCCTACACCATGCCCAAGCTCGTGGTGGTGGGCACGAACGATCCCTATTGGGTCACGGACGCCACAAGCCTCTACTGGTCAGGGCTTCCGGAGCCCAAGCTCCTCTATGGGGTGCCCAACGCCGGCCACAACGTGTTTTTCGGGGAAGGGCTTCTTCCCAGCATCGCGGCGTTCGCCCGCCTGGTCGCCCAGGGCGAAGCGCTTCCTCGGGTGCAGTCCACGCTGCGGTTTCACGGGGATAGCGTAGAGCTTGTGTGCCGCACGGATCGGCCCCCACAGGCGGCGCGGCTCTGGCTCGCGGAGTTTCCCTCCCCCGATTTGGACCGGGCCCGTTGGCAGGCCCAGGAGCTCAGCGAGGTAGGGCTGGAGATCTCCGTGCGCGTCCGCAGAAGCGCCGGCTACCTCGGGTTCTTCGTGGAGCTGGTGTTCCAAGAAGAGGGTTTGGAGCTCCGCTGTTCCACGCCCGTTCGGGTTTTGGGGCCGTAAGTGGTGGAGGCGACGGGACTTGAACCCGTGACCTCTGGCATGCCATGCCAGCGCTCTCCCAGCTGAGCTACGCCCCCACGGGCGAGAGTATTTTCCGGGGAGAGGGTTCCCGGCGCAACTAGATGTCCAGGGAGAACACGCGGTGGGCGTTCTCCCGGATGAAGTCCCGCCTGCGGGCCACGTCGTGCCCCATCAAGGTGGTGAAGATCTCGTCGGCCTCAAGGGCATCGCGGATCGTGACCTTCCGCAGGATCCGCGTGGCCGGGTTCATCGTGGTCTCCCAAAGCTCCTCGGGGTTCATCTCGCCCAGACCCTTGAAGCGTCGCACCGTCCAACCGCCGTCGGCCTGGGCCAGGAAGCTCTGGAGCTCCTCCTCGGAGTACAGGTACTTCCGGGTCGTTCCCTTCTGCACGAGGTAGAGCGGGGCCTTGGCGATGTACAGGTGCCCGTTCTCGATGAGGGGCCGGAGGTTCCGGAAGAAGAAGGTCAGGAGGAGGGTGCGGATGTGGGCGCCGTCCACGTCGGCATCGGACATGATGATGATCTTGTGGTAGCGGAGCTTGGTGATGTCGAACTCCTCGCGGATCCCCGTGCCCAGGGCGGTGATGATGGCCCGGAGCTCCTCGTTCTCCAAAAGCTTCCGGAGATGGGCCTTCTCCACGTTCAGGACCTTGCCCCGAAGGGGAAGGATGGCCTGGAAGGTGCGGTCCCGGCCCTGCTTGGCCGAGCCCCCCGCGGAGTCGCCCTCCACGATGAAGAGCTCGGCCTTGGTGGGGTCCTCGCTCGTGCAGTCCGCCAGCTTCCCGGGAAGCCCGCCGGCGAAAAGGGCGCCTTTGCGGCGCACGAGCTTCCTTGCGCGCGTCGCCGCCAGCCGCGCCCGGTGCGCCGTGAGCGCATGCTCCACAATGGCCCGCGCCACCTGCGGGTTCTTGGCGAAGTACGCGGAGAGCTGGTCCCGCACGACCTCCTCCACGAACGTGCGGGCCTCGGGGTTCCCGAGCTTCACCTTGGTCTGCCCCTCGAACTCCGGCCGGGTGAGCTTCATGGCCACGATGGCCACGAGCCCCTCCCGGATGGCCTCTCCCGGGATGGCCTCTTCGTCCTGGCGGAGAAGGCGCTTTTCCCGCGCGTAGTCGTTCACCACCTTGGTGAGGGCCGAGCGAAGACCCGTGAGGTGGGTCCCGCCCTCCCGGGTGTTGATGCAGTTCACGAAGGTGAAGACCTCCTCCTCCACGGCGTCCGTGAAGAGGAGGGCGATCTCCACGGCCATGTCGCCCCGATCCTCCGCAAGGTAGATGGGCTCGGGGTGGATCGGCTCCTTCCCCACCGCGAGCTCCTTGACGAAGGCGGCAATACCTCCCTCCGCCCGGAAGGTGCGCTTGACCCCGGTGATGCGGTTATCCAGACGAATGGTGAGCCCCGCCACCAAGTACGCGAGCTCCTGCAAGCGGTGGGAAAGCTTGGAGAAGTTGTAGCTGATCTCCCCGAAGATCTCGCGGTCCGGAAGGAAGGTCACGGTGGTGCCCGTCTCCTTGGTCTCCCCCACCACCGTGAGCTCCGTGAGCTTTTTGCCGCGGGAGAACTCCTGGCGGTAGATCTTCCCGTCCTTCCAGCGCACCTCCACCACGAGGTGCTCGGAGAGGGCGTTCACGGCGGACACGCCCACGCCGTGCAGGCCCCCGGAGACCTTGTACCCGCCCTCCCCGAATTTGGCGCCCGCATGGAGCGTGGTGAGCACAAGCTCCACCGTGTTGATCCCCGTCTCGGGGTGAAGGCCCACGGGGATGCCCCGGCCGTTGTCGCGCACGGTGACGCGCTTGTCCTCGTGGATGATCACGTCGATCTCCGTGCAGAAGCCGGCCAGGGCCTCGTCCACGGCGTTGTCCACGACCTCGTAGATCATCTGAAGAAGGCCATCGGGGCCGGTGGAGCCGATGTACATGCCCGGCCGCTGGCGCACGGCCTCCATGTCCGCCAGCACCTTGATCTTGTCCACGTCGTAGTCGTGCGTGCGAATCTCCGCCATGACCGCGTAAAGTTTACCCAAAAAGCGAAAAATCTGCAAGCCATCGGCATTTGTCCCGCAAACCGAGCCTGCGCGTCCCTGGTGATGGGCAAAGGATGCGGGTAACCTTCCCCCAAAAGGAGGCGGCGTGCGCCTTTTGGAATGGCAAGGGCGGGAGATCTTGGCCCAAGCGGGGATGGCTGTGCCGGAGGGGGGCTTGGCCCGCACCCCGGCGGAGGCCCGCAGGATCGCGGAAAACCTGGGGCGCGCGGTGGTCCTCAAGGCCCAGGTGCCCGTGGGCGGGCGGGGCAAGGCCGGCGGCATCCGTCTCGCGCAAACCCCGGAGGAGGCGGAGCGGCTGGCCCAGGAAATGCTCGGCTCCACCCTCAAGGGCCTTCTTGTGGACAGCCTCCTCGTGGTGGAAGCCCTGCATCCCTCGGCCGAGCACTACTTGGGGATCACCCTGGACCGTTCCCGGCGCATGCCCATCCTCCTTTACTCCCCCCAGGGGGGCGTGGAGATCGAGGAGGTGGCCCGAAGGAGCCCTGAGCTCCTGAGCCGGGTGCACGTGCCGCCCTTGGAGGGCCCCACGGGTTTCCGTCTGCGCCGCCTCCTTTCCCTCGCCCCGGCTCCTCTTCGCCCGGCCCTCGCGGACGCGGCCAAGAAGCTCTGGCACGTCTTCACCGCCTACGAGTGCCATCTTGCGGAGATCAACCCCTTGGCGGAGGTCGAGGGGAAGCTCGTGGCCTTGGACGCCAAGCTCATCCTGGACGACGACCATACTCCAGGCCCGCAGTTTGCGGGCCTAAGCGAGGCCGTGGTGGACCCCTTGGAGGCCGAGGCCAAGGCCGCGGGCATGAGCTACGTGCGCCTGGACGGGGAGATCGGGATCCTGGGGAACGGCGCGGGCCTGGTCATGGCCACGCTGGACCTGGTGGCCCAGGCGGGCGGCCGGCCCGCCAACTTCTTGGACATCGGCGGGGGGGCGCGGGCCGAGCGCGTCAAAAAGGGCGTGGAGATCATCCTCAAGGATGGCCGGGCCAAAGTCCTCTTCGTGAACGTGTTTGGGGGCATCACCCGCTGCGACGAGGTGGCCCGCGGCCTCGTGGAAGCCCTGCGGGGACAGAACATCCCGGTGGTGATCCGCCTCGTGGGGACGAACGAGGAGGAGGGGCGGCGAATTCTGGCGGAGGCGGGGTTTGTTCCCGTGCGCACCATGGAGGAGGGCGCGGCCCGCGCGGTGGAGCTCAGCAAGGGGGTGTGAGGTGTCACGGGCCTTGGGACTTGTGGCGGCGCTCTTGGCCTTGGCAAGCGGACCCGTTTTCGGGGTGGAGACCATCTCGCTTAAAGAAATCCGTCCGGGGATGGTGGGGTACGGGCTCACGGTGGTGCGGGGAACGGAGATCTCCCGCTTTGAGGTGGAGGTGGTGGACGTTTTGGACGAGCCCGGGGAGCGCAACGATTTCATCGTGGTGCGAGTTTTTGGGGAAGCCATCGAGCGTTCGGGCGGGATCGCCGCGGGCATGTCCGGAAGCCCCGTGTACTTCGAGGGGAGGCTCGCGGGCGCCCTTTCCCGCGCCGCCGCCTGGTCCTTGGACCGCACCAAACCCTTGGGCTTGGTCACCCCCATCGAGGCCATGCTCAAGATCCTCGCGGAGCTCGATACGGGGGAGATTCCCACCCCCAAGGAGGGCAACCTGCGGGCCCTGGGGATCGAAAGGATCCAGCTCGTGGCCGTGCCTCCGGAGGAGATCCCGGAGGGGACGCTTGTGGCCTGGCCTCTTACCGCACCCCTCATGGTGAGCGGGCTTTCCTCCCGTACCTTGGCCCTCCTCCGTGAGGGCACGGACCTGCGGCTTCAAGCTCACCCGCTTTTGGAGCTCCTTCCGGCCTTTCGGGGGAAGCTTTTGGGCCTGCGGGATTTGGGGTTCACCCACATTCATGCCGCGCCGGCGGGCGGGGGTTCTGCGCCCCTGGAGTTTGCGCCGGGCGCGCCGGTGGGCGTGGCCCTGGCCCTGGGCGACCTCACCGTGGGCGCCCTGGGCACCGTGACCCTCGTGGACGGCCCGAAGCTCCTAGCCTTCGGCCATCCCTTCCTCTTCACCGGGAGCTCCCGCTACTTCCTCACGGGGGCCACGGTGTTCGACACCGTGGCGGCCTACGACATCTCCTACAAGTTCGGGAGCCTGGCGGAGCTCAGGGGCGGGGTGTTTGTGGACCGCTGGGCGGGGATCGGCGGGCGCACCGACCGCGTCCCCCTTGCGCTTGACGTGGCCGTGGACGTCCGCGGTGAGGCCCAGGGGAAGCTCGCGGCCAAACTGGTGGACGAACCGCGCCTCACCCCGCTTCTTTTCTATGTGGCGGGGGTGGCGGCCGTGGACTCCGCCCTGGACCGGATCGGCCCGGGCACGGTGGAGGTGGAGTACACCATAAGCGGGCGGGGCCTCCCCCGCACCTTCACCCGCAAGAACGTGTTCCTCTCCACTCAGGACGTGGCCCTCTACGCCCCCTGGGAGGCTGCACTCGTCCTGGACGTTTTGGCCTACAACGAGTTCCGCGATCCGGGCCTGGCCTCCGTGCGGCTCGTAGCTAAAGTGGACCCCACGTTCAAGGCCGTGGAGATCCTGGATTTGGCCACGGACCGCAAAAGCTACCGGCCGGGGGATACCGTGGAGTTCACCGTGCTCGTGCGCCGCTGGCGCGGCGACGTCCAATCCTTCGAGGGTTCCATCCGCATCCCCACGGAGCTGCGGAGCCCCTACGTGGAGCTTCGGGCCTACGGCGGGCCTCGGCTCCGCGAGAGGGGCGAGCCCCCCAAGATCTTCGAGTCCTTGGCCGACGTCTTGGACTACATCGAGGGCATCCCCACCTACGACACCCTCACCGTGGAGCTCTTCGGGATCCACCCCATCTCTGAGCTCGTGGGCGAGGCCTGGCTCTTCGGCGTGGACTCCGTTTCCACGAAGTTCCCCGGCGAAGTGGTGTACGGGAAGGTTTCGCTGATCCTGCCCCTGGAGGAGTGATGTGGGACCTGCGGGAGGCCGCGGAGGTTTTGGAGGCGAAGCTCCTCCGTCCCAAGGGACCCTATACGGTGCGCGGTGCCTCCGCGGACTCCCGCCGCATCGGGCCGGGTGAGCTCTTCGTGGCCCTGCGCGGCCAGCGCCACGACGGCCACGACTTTGTAGGGGAGGCCCTGGCCAAGGGCGCCGTGGGGGCCCTCGTCTCCCGCGACCCCGGGGTGGGCCACAACCTCCTCCTTGTGCCCGATGTGCCCAAGGCCCTGTGGGAGCTGGCGCGCTGGCGGAGGGAAAGCCTGGACTTCGTGGCCGTGGGCGTGACCGGCTCCTTCGGGAAGACCACAGCCAAGGAGCTTCTGGCCGGCGCCCTGGGCACGGCCTACCGCACCTACCGCACGCCCGAAAGCTACAACACGGAGATCGGCGTGGCCTTGAGCCTCCTTTCCATCCCGGAGGACACGGAGATGGCGGTGTTCGAGCTCGTCGAGTCCGATCCGGAGGAGCTCCGCAGGCTTTGCGAGCTCGTGCAACCCTGGGCCGGGCTCATCACGAGCGTGGGCCCCGCGCACCTCGCCCTTTTGGGGAGCGTGGAGCGCGCGGCGGAGGCCGTGTGGACTTTGGCGGAGTGCCTTCCCGAGGAGGGGGTCCTCGCCCTCTCCTGGGACTTCCCGGAGCTCCGGGCCCGGGTGGAGCGCTGCGACGGGTTCTGCCTGCGCTTTGGGCAAAGCGAGGACGCGGATTTCTTCCCCCGCGAGATCGTGGAGGACGACCCGGAGGGCGTGCGGTTCGTGGCGGAGACCCCAGCGGGGACGCTTCCGGTGAAGCTCCGGCTCCTTGGGGCGCACCGCGCGGTTTTGGCCTGCGGGGCCTTGGCCCTGGCCTGGGGGCTGGGTGTTCCCGGGAAGCTCGCAGCGCAGGGCCTCGCCCAGGTTGCGCCTCTGCCCCACCGCTTGGAGCTCCGGCCTGCGCCCTTCGGCTGGATCCTCGACGACTGCTTCAACGCTAATCCTGTCTCCGTCCAAGCGGCCCTCTTCCTCCTCGGGAGGCTCCGGCTTCCCGTGCGCCTCCGCGCCGCCCTCCTTGGGGACATGCTGGAGCTCGGGCCCGAGGAGGAGCTCTTCCATCGGGCGGTGGTGGAGGCGGCGCGGGCCGCGCGCGTGGACCTCCTTTTTGCCTTTGGGCCGCGCATGAGCGCGGCCTTCGCCCACTGGAAGGGCCCGGGCCTGGCGGAGCCCGAGGACCTGGAGCGCCTCCTTCGGGGGATCCGGGAGGCCCTGGGCTCAGGCCCGGCGCTCCTCCTCGTCAAGGGTTCGCGCGGGCTGGCGTTGGAGCGGGCCGTGACCGCCCTTGCCCAGGACCAAGAAAAGCCCGCAGGCCAAGAAGGCTAAAGAGGAAAGCGCTCCCCAAAGTCCCTGAGGCGAGGAGACGAAATCCAAAAGGAGCCCACCCCAAAAGGAGCCGGCGGACCAGCCGAAGCTCTCGGTGAGTCCAAACGCGCCCAGGTAGCGGCCGCGGTGGCGGCTGGGGGCGAGATCCGCGGCCACCGCCAGCGAAGCCGGCGCAAAGAGCATCTCGCCCAGGGTCACCACGGCCATACTCCCCAGCATCAGGGGATAGGCGCGCACCCAACCGAAGCTGAGGTAGCCTAGACCATAGAGGAGGGCGCCCAGGGCCAGGGCCCAAGGCCTCGCCCAGGCCGCGCTGGCCCGGGCCAAGGGGTATTGGACCGCCGCCACCAAAAGCCCGTTCAGGGTAAGAAGGCCGCCGAATTGCGCCGTGGACAGCCCGAGCCTCTCCACGGTGAACACGGAGAGGGTGGACACGAGCTGTCCCGCCACGAGGAAGACCGGGAAGCACAGGGCCAAAAAGGAGAGGAAGCGGCGGTCCCTGAGGGCGGAGAAGAGCTCGGAGGCGGAGGCGCCGCTGGGCCGGGGAGCCGGCTCGGGCACGGCCAGCAGGGTGAGGAGGAGGGCCAAGCTCGTGGCCGCCGCGGCCAAAAGGAAGAGGTGGGAATAGGGAAGGAAGGTGGCGAGGTAGCCGCCCAGGGCGGGCCCGGCACCCCAGCCCAGGTTCGCCCCCACCCGCAGGAGCCCATAGCCCTCGATACGGTTCCTCTCGGTGAAGTCGGCCACGATGGCCGAGACGGGGGGCATGGCCATCCCCCCGGTGACGCGCACCAAAAGGAAAAGAAGGACGACGGCCCAGACCGGGCCGTTCAGGGCCATGAGGGTTCCCAGACCTAGGAAGGCCGCAATGCGCACGAACAGGGCCAGGGCGAGGGTGGGCCGGCGGCCCAGGCGGTCCGCGCCCTCCCCGCCCAAGATCTGTCCCAGGGCGCCGGCGAAGGCCGCGCCCAGCATCACCGTCCCCACGAAAGCCATGGGAACCCCCCGCTTCTGGACGAGGTAGAGGGAGAAGAAGGGAAGGGCCAAGGAGAAGCCTGCGGAGGTCACGAGCTGGATGGCCAGGAGGGGCCAAAGCCGGTTTCTTTCGGGCATCGTTTCACCACCCAAGCGCACGGAAGAGCAGGGAAAGGAGGGGGGCGAGGGGCAAAGCGGGCAGGAAGTCCGCCGGCCGGGCATCCCGGAGGCGCAGGAGGCTCAAACCGATGGCGAGGACGATGGCCCCGCCCGCGGCCGTGAGCTCCAGCACCGCCGGGTGCTGGGGGCTGAACCCCGCAAGGCTTTGGGCGAGCAGGCGCGCAAGAAGGGTTACTCCGCCCTGGTAGATCAGGATCACAAGGAGGGAGAGGAGGACGCCGGGTCCCAGGGCGGCGGCGAGGGCCGCCGCGGAGATCCCGTCCAAAATGGCCTTGGCTCCCAGGATCGTCCAGTCCCCAAAGAGGCCGTCCTGGATGGCGCCCACCAGGGTCATGGGCCCCACGCAGAAAAGGAGGCTGGCGGTGAGGAAGGCCTGGGCCACCGGCCGCCCCCGAAACAGCCTTTCCACCCGTTGGCTTCCCCGCTCCAGGGCTTTGGAAATCCCGAGAGCCCCGCCGAGGGCGCCCCCCAGGATCACGGAAAGGAGGAGCACGAGGACGTTTTGGGTCCTTAAAGCCATCTGCATCCCCAAAACGAGGGTCACGAGCCCCACGCCCAGGGTGGCGGCCTCCCGCACCCGGAGGGGGAGGCGCTCGCCCAGGGCCCAGCCCAGGGATCCCCCTAAAAGCACGGTTCCCATGTTGATCCAGGTGCCGGTCATGCCCGCGAATGGTAGCGCACTTTTGGCCTTGCCAGCTAGGAACGCCTTAAAATGAAGGGAAAGGAAGGGGCATGAAGAAGTTCTGGCAGGAGTTCCGGGATTTCATTGCGCGGGGGAACCTCGTGGAGATCGCCGTGGCCTTCGTGATGGGCGCGGCCTTCGGCGCGGTGGTGAACTCCTTCATCTTCGACATCGTGATGCCGCCCATTGGGAAGCTTGTGGGCAACGTGGACTTCTCCAACCTCTTTGTGGTCCTTGGCCCGGAGAGCTATCCCTCGGCGGAGGCCGCGCGCCAGGCCGGTGCCCCCGCCATCTACTACGGCCGCTTCATCAACCACCTCATCAACTTCCTCATCATCGCCTTCGTCATGTTCCTGCTCCTCAGGGCCGTGATGCGCATGCGCCAGCCCAAGGAGGCTCCCGCGCCCACCACCAAGGAGTGCCCGTACTGCAAGACCCCGATCCCCATCGGTGCCGTGCGCTGCCCGAACTGCACCTCTCAGCTCGCCTAGCCCTCGACGTCCGGAAAAGGGTGGGGGGTTATCCGCGTTCGCGCAGAAGAAGAACGGCCTTTCCGTTGTGGGTGCAGGAGAAGACCACGAGGGTGTGGGGGGTGTCCTCGGCCGCGGAGGCGTAGAGGTAGCGGATGTCCAGGCCCTGGCGGGCCAGGGCCTCGGTGATCCGGCGCAGGAACCCCGGCCGGTTGGGCAGGGTGACGAGCACCACCTCCCGCTCCTCCGTGGGGAACTCCGCATCTTGTAGGGTTTCCAAAGCGTAGTGATGGGCGTCCACCACGAGGTGGAGCTCCGCCTCCTCCCCTTGGACGAAGACGGCGGTGGCCAGGATGTTGATCCCCTGGGTGGAAAGGAGCTTGGCCACGTCGGCCAGAAGGCCCACGCGGTTGGCCGTGCGCACCACCAGTTCCTTTCCGATCGTGGCCGGCCGCACAAAACCCAAGTTTAGCGCAAGCCGCTATAATCGCCCCCAACTGGGGCACCATGCACGCGAACGTGAAGCGCATCCTGGTGTGCAGCGCCTGGCCCTACGGCTCGGGCGTCCCGCACCTTGGAAACCTCATCGGTTGCCTCCTCTCGGGGGACGCCTTCACCCGGTTCTATCGCCTGGCGGGCTACGAGGTCCTCCACGTCTCCGGCACCGATGCCCATGGGACGAAGATCGAGTACGAGGCCCAGCGTTTGGGGCTCACCCCCGCGGAGCTCGCGGCCCGCGTGCACGAGGAGATCGTGCGGGTCCTCCAGGCCTTCGAGGTAGCTATCGACAACTACACCACCACGGAAAGCCCGGTCCACAAGGAGTTCGTGACCCAGCTCTTCCGGGAGATGGAGCAAAACGGCTACATCTTTGCCAAGGACGAGGAGCGGGCTTTTTGCCAGTCCTGCGGGCGATTTTTGGCGGACCGGTTCATCGTGGGCACCTGCCCCAAGTGCGGGTACCCCTATGCTCAAGGGAACCAGTGCGACGCCTGCGGTGCGCTTTTGGAGCCGGAGCTCCTCCTCTCCCCGCGCTGCGCGTTCTGCGGGTCCCAGGAGGTGGTGCGCCGCCCCACCCGCCACTGGTATTTGGACTTGGAGAAGCTCGCCCCGAGACTCCTCGAATACGTGCGCAGCCGGGACTTCCAAGGGAACGTGAAGCTCTTCACCCAGCGCATGATCGAGGAGGGGCTGCGGCCGCGCGCCGTCACCCGGGATCTGGCTTGGGGCATTCCCGCGCCCTTCCGCGGCGCGGAGGGCAAGGTCATCTACGTGTGGGTGGAGGCCGTCTTGGGGTACGTCTCCGCCACGATCGAATATTTCCGCCGCCGCGGCGAAGAAGAACGCTGGAAGGACTTCTGGTTTGGGGACGAGGTTTGGCAGATCTACACCCAGGGGAAGGACAACATCCCCTTCCACACCGTGATCCTGCCGGCCCTCCTTTTGGCCTCCGGGAGGCCCTTCCACCTTCCCGACCAGATCTCCGCCACGGAGTACCTGAGCTGGGAGGGCGGGGAGCAGTTCTCTAAAACCCGCCGGATCGGGGTCTTCGCCGACGAGGCCCTGGAGCTCCTCCCCGCCGTGTACTGGCGGTTCTACCTCTTCTACAACCGGCCGGAGACGAAGGACGCGGAGTTCTCTTGGGAGGAGTTCGACAAGGCGGTGAACGCGGTTTTGGTGGACAACATCGCGAACTTCGTGCACCGGGTGCTTTCCTATGTGTGGACGCGGTATAGGGGCGTGGTGCCGGATCGCCCCACGGCGGCGGAGGTGCGGGAGCGCGTGGTGGGGGCGCGGGAGGAGGCTTGGAGCGCGGTGCGGGCTGGGCAGCTGGCGCCGGCGTTGCGGGCGGCTGTGCGGTTGGCGGAGTTCGGGAACCGCTTCTTCCAGGCACGGGCGCCCTGGCAGACCGGGGACGCGGAGGCCGTGGCCTCCGCCGTCCACCTCGTCAAGGCCCTGGCCATCCTCTTGGATCCCTTCGTTCCCATGGTTTCCCGGGAGATCTACGGGCTTTTGGGGGTGAGGGAGCCGCGCTTGGTCGAGCTGGAGCGGGACTGTGCGGGGGTGCGGTTGACGGCCCAACCCCGCCCCCTTTTGGCCCACGTGGATATTGCCGATCTCAAACGGAGGTACGCCATGATGAAGGAGGAGGGGCTCATCTCCCTTGAGGAGTTCCAGCGGGTGGACCTGCGGGTGGCCCGCATCGTGCACGCCGAGGAGATCCCCGGCGCCGAGAAGCTTCTTAAGCTCCTTTTGGACCTTGGGGATCGGCAGGTGCAGGTGGTGGCGGGGATCCGCAAGCACTACAAACCCGAGGAGCTGCGGGGGCGGCTCGTGGCCATGGTGGCCAACCTCAAGCCCGCGGTCATCCGGGGGGTGCGCTCGGAGGGCATGATCCTGGCCGCTTCCGATGGGACCCTGGCCTTGGTGGGGCCGGACCGCGAGGTGGAGCCGGGCACACGCATCCGTTAGGATTGTTTTCGTTCCCCAAAAGCCTTGAGCTGAGCGAGGTGAACGACATGTACGGCGTCGTGGAGATCGGGGGCAAACAATATTTCGTGGAGCCCGGGCTGGAGGTGATCCACGAGGTCGTCCCCGGGGTGCAGGTGGGCGAGCGGATCACCTTCGAGCGGGTCCTCCTTTTGCGCAACGGCGAGCGCATCGAGGTGGGCACGCCCTACCTCCCCGGGGTGCGGGTGGTGGGCGAGGTCCAGGAGATCGGGAAGCTCCCCAAGGTCATCATCTTCAAGTACACCCCGAAGAAGGGGTACCGGCGCAAGAAGGGGCACCGCCAGCCCTTCATGCGCACAAAAATTTTGGAGATCGTGCGGGCCTGAGATGGTGGAGGTATTGATCGAGCGGGACGAGGAGGGCCGGGTGCAGGTGGTCACCCTTTATGGGGACGACTCCCCGGAGGGGCTGGCCGCGGCCATGCTCGTGGAGGCCCCGGTCTTGGGGATGAAGCACTACCTGCACCTGGACCCCGAGGTGTCCCGCGAGGGCTCGGTCTTGAGGTACCGGGTGGACCGGTCCGACATCTTCCTGGACCGGGAACTGGACGCAATCCTCGAGACCATGGTGTTGGGATTGCGCGCCCTGGCCCAGGACCGCCCGGGCAAGGTGGCGGTCCGGGAGGTGGGGCTTGATGTCCTCGTTTAGGAGGTGATCGGCGATGGCACACAAGGCGAGCGGGGGGTCCACCCAGAACGTGCACGATTCCCCGGGGCAGCGCCTGGGGATCAAGCGCTTCGGCGGGGAGCTGGTCTGGCCCGGGTGCATCATCGTGCGGCAGCGCGGCACCAAGTTCTACCCCGGCCGGGGGGTGAAGATGGGCCGGGACTTCACCATCTACGCCACCACCACGGGCATCGTGGAGTTCGCCGGCCACAAACGCATCTACGTGAACGTCATCCCCCTGGGGGAGGGGAAGTAGGGACGGCGGGTGGGGTTTGACGAGGCCGTCATCCATGTGGCCGGCGGACGGGGTGGGGATGGCCTCATCTCCTTCGCCCGCACCCGCCAAAACCCCAAGGGCACGCCCGACGGCGGCCGGGGCGGCGACGGCGGGAACGTGATCCTCCGGGCCAGCCGCTCCGTCAACACCTTCGCCCACTTCCACCAACAGGTGCATTTCCGTGCGGAGGACGGGGGCCCCGGCGGCCCCAACAATTGCCAAGGCAAGCGCGGGGAGGACCTCGTCCTCCTCGTTCCGGTGGGAACCGTGGTGCGCGACCTCCACACCGGCGGGGTCCTCGCGGATCTGGTGGAAGAGGGGCAGGAGGTGGTGGTGGCCCAGGGCGGCCGGGGTGGGCGGGGCAACAAGGCCTTCACCACCGCCACCCGCCGCGCTCCCCGCATCCGCGAGTTCGGCGAACCCGGCGAGGCCCGGTGGCTCCGCTTGGAGCTTCGTCTCCTGGCCGACGTGGGCATCATCGGCTTCCCCAACGTGGGAAAATCCTCGCTCCTTTCCCGCGTCTCCGACAAGAAGCCCAAGGTCGCGGCCTACCCCTTCACCACCCTCACCCCCAACCTGGGCGTGGTGCGGGTGGACGAGCTCTCCTCCTTCGTCATGGCCGACCTTCCTGGGCTCATCGAGGGCGCCCACGAGGGCCGGGGGTTGGGCGATCGTTTCCTGCGCCACGCCACGCGGGCCAAGGTCCTCCTGCACCTCGTGGACCTGGCTCGGGTGGAGGGCCGCGACCCCCTCTCCGATTATTTCGCCATCCGCAGGGAGCTTGAGGCTTGGGAGGAGCTGCGGGAGAAGCCCGAGGTGGTGGCGGGCAACAAGATCGACCTCCTCACCCCGGAGCAGGTGCAGCGGGAGGTGGAGCGGTTCGCGCAAGAGGGGATCGTGCTCCATCCCATCTCCGCGCACACAGGACAAGGGGTGCGCGAGCTCATCCAGGTCCTTTGGAGAAAGCTTCAGGAGGTCCGGGAGGAGAAGCCCCCGGAGCGGCCGCGCTACAGGGTCTGGCGGCTCACCCCGGAACCCCCGCCCTTCGAGGTCGCGGAGGAGGGGGGCCAGGTGATCGTGCGGGGACCGGCGGTGGAGGCCCTCGTGCGCCGGCTGGACCTGTCCACGCCGGACGCCCGGGAGTACCTGTGGGAGGAGCTGGAGAGGTTGGGCGTGGTGAAGGCTCTGCGCAAGCGGGGGCTTGGACCAGGGGCTCCCGTGGTGGTCGGAGGGAAGACCCTTGAGTTTGGCGGGTAGGACGGGGCTTTTTGGGGGCACGTTCAACCCCATCCACGTGGGGCACCTGCGCGTGGCGGAGGAGGCCCTGCGCCAGTTCAACCTGCGCCAGGTTCTCTTCATCCCCACGGGGCAACCGCCCCATCGGGAGGTGGCGGACGGGGTCCCAGGCGAGCTGCGCTACGAGATGGTGAGGCTGGCCATTGCCGGCCGGCCGGGCTTCGCCGTGTCCCGGGCGGAGCTGGAGCGGCCGGGGCCGGCCTACACCGTGGACACCATCGCCCTCCTTAAGGGGGAGCATCCGGAGGGCGTGGCCTACATCGTGGGCGCGGACATCTTCGCGCAAATCGAGATCTGGCACGATTGGCCGCGGCTTTTGACCCTCTGCCCGTTCATCGTGGCGCCGCGGCCGGGTGTGGACCTCGCACGGTTCAGGGAGCCGCCCTTCGACCGCGCGGAGCTGTATTTTTTGGACATGGCGCCCATCGCCCTCTCCTCCTCGGAGGTGCGGCGTCGGTATCGGTTAGGCCTTCCTACAGCCGGACTCGTTCCGGAGGCGGTGGATCGGTTCATCCGGGAACGCGGCCTTTATGGTGTGCGGAGGACCTCGCCCCTAGAATAGGCGAGGAAAGGAGGGTTCCACATCAAGCGGCAGTTTCGCGTCAACGAGCAGATTCAGGCCCGGGAGGTTTTGCTCATCGACAGCGACGGGAGGAACCTGGGGGTCACGCCCTTGGAGAAGGCCCTGGCCCTGGCACGGGAGCGGGGCCTGGACCTGGTGGAGGTGGCCCCTGACGCCAACCCCGTGGTCTGTAAAATTGTGGACTTTGGGAAGTACCGCTACCAGCTGCAGAAGCGGGAGAAAAAGCAGCCCAAAGCGGGAAAGGTCAAAGAGGTAAAGTTCACGATCCAAACCGGGGAGCACGACTTCCAGACCAAGGTCCAGCGGATCCGGGAGTTCCTGGAGGAGGGGATGAAGGTGCGGGCCGTGGTGTTCTTCAAGGGCCGCCAGATCATCCACATCGAGAAGGGCAAGGAGCTCCTGGACCGCGTGGTCCAGCTCACCCAGGACCTGGCGAAGGTGGAGCAGGGCGCGGAGGAGAAGGGCCGGACCTTGGAGCTCCTTTTGGCTCCCCTCTCCCGCAAAGGAGGAGGCTCATGAAACCGGGGAAGACGCACAAGGCTTCGGCGAAGAGGTTCAAGGTCACCGCGACGGGCCGGATCTTCCACCGCAAGGCCGGTTATGTGCATAAACTCGCGAAGAAGCGGCCCCAGTACAAGCGGGCCGCCCGCAAGCCGGTGGAGGTCCTGGGCGCCAATAAAAAAATGATGCGCAGGCTCTTGCAGGTGTGAGGAGGGGAACATGCGCGTTCCAGGGGGAGTGAAGCACGCCCGGCGTCGCCGGAAGATCCTGGACCTCACCAAGGGGTTCAAGGGCAAGCGCAAGAACTGCTACCGGATCGCGAAGCAATCGCTGCTCAAGGCCCTGCGCCACCACACGGAGTCCCGCAAACTCCGCAAAAGGATGATGCGGAGGCTGTGGATCGTGCGCATTGGCGCGGCCGTGCGGCCCTATGGCTTCAACTACTCGCGGTTCGTGGGGGCGCTGCGCCGCGCCGGCGTGGGCCTGAACCGAAAAGTGCTCGCGGAGCTCGCCATCCGCGATCCCGAGGCCTTCGCCAAGGTGGTGGAGGTCGCAAAAGCCGCGTCATGAGGACCTTTCAGGACATGGTCTTGGCCCTGCACCGCTTCTGGCGGGATCAGGGCTGTGCCATTGTGGAGCCCTATGACCTGGAGAAGGGGGCGGGCACCTTCAACCCCGCCACGTTCTTTGGGGTTTTGGGGCCGCGGCCCTGGCGGGTGGCCTACGTGGAGCCCTCCCGGCGCCCCGCCGACGGCCGCTACGGGGAAAACCCCATCCGCTTCGGCCTCCACCACCAGTACCAGGTCATCCTGAAGCCTCCGCCCGCCGACGTCCAGGACCTGTACCTGCGGTCGCTTGAGGCCATCGGCCTCGATCTTCGCGAACACGACGTGAAGTTCTCCCACGACGACTGGGAGTCCCCTACGCTGGGGGCTTGGGGCGTGGGTTGGCAGGTCTGGCTGGACGGCATGGAGATCACCCAGTTCACGTACTTCCAGCAGATGGGCGGAGTGGATCTAGACCCTCCCTCCGTGGAGCTCACCTACGGGCTTGAACGGATCGCCCTGTTCCTCCAGGGGGTGGAGTCCGCGTTTGACCTGCGGTGGGCCGAATGGCTCACCTACGGCGAGCTCTTCCGCGAACGGGAGCGGCAGTTCAGCGTATACCACTTCGAGCAGGCTGACGTGGAGCGGGCTCGCCAGATGTTCGACTTCCACGAGGCGGAGGCCAAGGAGTGCTTGGATCGGGGCCTCGTGTTCCCCGCCTACGACCACACCCTGCGCTGTTCCCACCTCTTCAACACCTTGGACGCGCGGGGCGCTCTGGCCACGGCGGAGCGGGAGAGCTACATCGCCCGGGTGCGGGCCCTGGCCCGGGGCTGCGCGGAGGCCTACCTTGCGGAGGTGATCGGTGCCCCTGTTTCTCCTCGAGATCGGCCTTGAGGATCTCCCCGCAGAGGAAGCGGAGGCGGTGGCCCAGGCCTTCCGCGAGGCCTTCGTGCGGGAGCTTGAGGCCGCGCGCGTTCCGCATGGTCAGGTGCGCCTCCTTTGGACCCTCCGGCGCCTCGCCCTCCTTGTGGAGGACCTCGCGGAAAAACAGGAGGACGTGGTGGAGGAGGTGCGGGGTCCGGCGGTCTCCGTGGGCCTCGATCCTCAAGGGAACCTGACTCCTGCGGCTTTAGGGTTCCTTCGGCGCTACGGGGGCGCGCCCCAGGACCTCGTGCGCCGCCCCGTGGGCGAAAAGGAGTACCTGTTCCTGCGGGTGCGCCGGCCGGGGCGGCCCACGGCCGAGATCCTTAGGGAAATCGTGCCGCGGGCCTTGAGCGCTGTGCCCTGCTCGAAATTCATGCGCTGGGACGGGGGCATGGCCTTCCTCCGCCCCATCCGCTGGGTCGTGGCCCTCCTCGATGGGGATGTGGTGCCCTTGGAGCTCGCGGGCGTGCGGGCGGGGCGCCTTTCCTACGGCCATCGTTTCTTTGGGAGCGCAGTGGAACTTGGGCACGCCGGGGACTACGTGGGCGCCCTGCGCGCGGCCAAGGTTTTGGTGGATCCCGAGGAGCGCGCCCGCCTTCTTCGGGAGGCCATTGCGGGGGTGGAGCGGGAGCACGGGGCCAGGGCTGCGCTCTCCCCGGAGCTTTGGACCATGCTCTTGGGCCAGACGGAGTGGCCGCGGCCCGTGGTGGGGCGCATCCCTTCGGAGTTCCTGGAGCTTCCCGAGCCGGTGGTGGTGGCGGCCCTGCGGGAGGAGGGGAAGTTCGTGCCCCTCACCCGGGGAGGGCGCATCGCCGAGGTCTTCTTGGGCTTTGCGGAGGGTGAAGGAAATCCGGAGGTCATCCGCCGGGGCTACGAGCGGGTGGTGGGAATCCGCCTGCGCGACGCCCGCTCCTTCTTCGAGGAGGACCGTAAACTCCCCCTGAGCGCCCGTGTGCCCGCCCTCAAGGGCGTGGTGTACGAGGCCCGCCTGGGGACGCTTTGGGACCGGGTGGAGCGCCTGCGCCAAATCTGTGCGCATCTTGCGAGGCTCTTTGGCCTCCCTCTGGAGCCCTTGGATCGCGCGGCCCTCCTCTGTAAGGCGGACCTCCTCACCGTGATGGTGCGGGAATTCCCGGAGCTTGAGGGGGTGATGGGCGGGATCTACGCGCGCCTGGATGGGGAGGGGGCGGAGGTGGCGCGAGCCATCGCGGAGCACGTGCGCCCACGCACCCGCGAGGATTCTCTGCCCGAAAGCCCCTTGGGCGTGGCCTTAAGCCTTGCGGACAAGCTGGATGGGGTGATCGGCCCCATCCGCGTGGGCGAGATCCCCACGGGGTCCCGCGATCCCTACGGGGTGCGGCGCCGCGGAAGCGCGGTGGTGCGCCTCATCCTGGAGAAGGGGCTGCGCTTCGACCTTTTCGCGTTGGTGGAGGAGGTAGCGGATCTGTACCCGGGGACCGAGCCGGTGGCTCGGGTGAAGGCCTTCCTTTGGGACCGGCTGCGGTCAGCTTTGGAGGAGCGAGCGATTCCTTACGACATCGTGGACGCGGTGATGGCCCAGGAGGACGGCGATTTCTTGGGGGTCTGGGAGCGGGCCCAGGCCCTGCGCGCCTGGGCGGGGCGGCCGGAGCTGCCGGCCCTGGCCCTCGCCTTCGGCCGCGTCCGCAACATCCTCAAGGGTCAGGAGGCCCAGGGCTTCGATCCCGCGCTCTTTCGGGAGGACGCGGAAAAGGACCTTTGGCACGCGTACCAGCGAGTGAAACCCCAGGTGGAAGGGGCTTTGGCCGCCCACCGTTATTCGGAGGCTTTGGAGGCTTTGGCCAGCCTCAAAGCCCCCATCGATCGCTACTTCGACGAGGTTTTGGTGATGTGTGAGGACGGGCGGGTGCGCGCCAACCGCCTGGGCTTCCTGCGCGAGCTTTCCGAGCTCTTCCTCCGTGTCGCTGACCTCAGCCGGCTTGTGGTCCCGGGATAGGCCCCAAGCCAGGAGGTCGGCACGATCAAGGGGAACCACATCCTCATCACGGTGGAGCGGGAGAACGGCCCCCGCACGCGGGTGGCCATCGTGGAGGACGGGGAGCTCGTGGAGGTTCACTTCGAGGTCCCCGAGCGCCGCTCCCTTGTGGGCAACATCTACCGGGGCAAGGTGGAGACGGTCCTGCCCGGGCTGGGCGCGGCCTTCGTCCAGGTGGGCGAGAAAAAGCCCCTTTTCCTCGCGGCCCACGAGCTCCACGACGGCATCCTCAAGGCCAAAGGGTTCGAGCCGGGAAGGGGGGGTCCCCCCATCCAGAAGCTCCTTAAACCCGGGGAGAGCCTGATCGTTCAGGTGCGCCGGGACGAGGTGGGCGAGAAGAACGCCCAGGCCACCACCAAGATCAGCCTGCCCGGAAGGTACTGGGTGTTTTTGCCCACGGAGGAGCGGGTGAGCGTCTCCCGGCGCATTGAGGAGCGGGAGATCGCCCGGCGGCTGCGGCAGCTGGCCCACGAGCTCAAGCCCGCCGGAACCGGTCTCATCGCCCGCACCGCCGCCCGCTCCGCCTCCCGCGAGGAGTTGGAACGCGATTTCGAAAACCTCCTCAACACCTGGAAGGAGATCACCGCCAAGGCCCGCGAGGGCTCGGCCCCTAAGCTCCTCTACACCCCTCCCGACCTGGTGCGGGCTGTGGTGCGCGACCGCTTCCTCGACGACGTGGATTCCCTCATCGTGGACGACGAAAGGGCGTACGAGGAGATCCTGAAGTATTTGGAGGAGCTGCACCTCCGGAAGCTCAAGGGGCGGGTGCGGCTGTACCGGGGCACGGCGCCCCTCTTTGAGCGCTACGGGGTGGAGGAGGCCCTGCGCCAGGCCCTCCAGCGCCGGATCCCCCTCAAGGGCGGGGGGTTCATCACCGTGGACGAGACGGAGGCCCTCACCGCCATCGACGTGAACACCGGCTCCGATGTGCGCCACAAGAACCAGGCCGCGGCCATCCTCAACACCAACCTTGAAGCGGCCCGCCTCATCCCCCGCATCCTCCGGCTCCGCAAGATCTCCGGCATCATCATCGTGGACTTCGTGGACATGGCCAACGAGAAGGACAAGGAGAAGGTCATCGAGGTCCTCAAGGAGGAGCTCAAGAAGGACCGGGTGCCCGCGGACTTCATCGAGATCACGAAGCTTGGGCTTGTGGAGATCACCCGCAAGAAGGAGGGCGAGTCCCTGGCCGTCCTCCTCTCCGAGCTCGAGGA
>JAUQPF010000024.1 GCA_030550535.1 Candidatus Bipolaricaulota bacterium | reverse complement strand
AGCTCCTCGTAGCGGGAGAGGAATTTTTCCCCTTCCTCCCGGTAGCGTGCGTAAAGCCCAAGCCCAAAGAGGAGCCCGAACGTGTAGGGGAAGTTGTAGAAGTCCGCCCCGTAGTAGTGGGGCTTCACCGCCCACATGTAGGGGTGGTAGGTGCTCAGGGCCTCCCCATAGGTGCGCTTTTGCGCCTCCACCATGAGGGCGCAGAACTCGTCGGGCGTGAGCTCCCTTTTGGCGCGGCGCTCGAACACCCAGGATTCGAAGAGGAAACGGGAGTGGATGTCCACGATCACCTGGGCTGCGCCCTGGAGGTACGTCTCGAGGATGGGGAGCCTCTCGTCCGCGGGAAGGGAGCGCAGGGCGGCCTCCACCACCACGGTTTCGTTCATGATGCTTGCGGTCTCCGCCAGGGTCATGGGGTACTGGCGCAAAAGGGGCGGCACGTCCCGCAGGCACCAGTTGTGGTAGGCGTGGCCAAGCTCGTGGGCCAGCGTCGTCACGGCGTCGAAGGTCTCCTCGTAGTTCGTGAGGATCCGGCTTTTTCCTCCGCCCACGTGGGTGCAGTAGGCCCCGCCGCGCTTGCCCACCCGGGGCTCCGCATCAATCCAATTCCGCGCAAACGCGGTGCGGGCGAGCTCCGCATCCGCCGGGGAGAACTCCGCAAGGTTCGCCACAATGAACGCGCAAGCCTCTTCCCACGTCCACCGCTTCGTGCTCTTCCCGAGAGGGGCAAAGAGGTCCCACCAGTCGAGCCTTTCCTTGCCCAAGGCTTTGGCCTTGGCCAGGAAGTAGCGGCGCCAAAGGGGGAAACTTTCCTCCACTACCGCCTGCATGGCCGCAAGGATCTCGCGGGTGATGCGGTTCCGGAAGAGGGCGGGCTCGAGGTCGTCCTTCCAGCCGCGCTTGCGGTTGAGGGTGCTGGCTTCCCCTTTGACGCCGTTCAGGGCCGCGGCCAAGGGCACCTCGTGGGCCTTCCAGGCCGCAAGCTCCGCCTCGTAGGCTTCCTTCCGCACCCTTTCCTCGGGGCTATAGGCCAAGTTCCGCACGGCTGTGATGGGGAGCTTCTTTCCGCCCACTTCGGCGGTGATGAGGCTCGTGAGGTTCCCGTGGAGCTTGGCCCAAGCGGCGCCCCCGGAGAGGCGGAGCTCCGCGGCCAACACCTCCTCGGGCTCGCTCATCATGTGCTCCGCTTGAATCCGCGCTTCCTCAAGGAGCAGACGGTAGGGCCCCGCGCCCACTTCCTCCGGGTCGAGCTGGGATAGCCAGGCCACGAACCGCGGCCGCAGCCGCTCAAACCCCAAGTAGAGCTTTTGGAGCTCGGAGAGCTTGGCCTGGGCCTGCGAGTTCGTGCTTTCCGTGTCCACGAGGCCCTGGAGGAAGGCGCGCACGGGGGTGAAGGCCTGAAGGAAGTCGTTCACGGCCCCGATCACTTCGGGGAAGGCCGCGCGGTCCTCCGGCCGGGGTGGGCGGTTCCCCACCTCGTGGCGCTCAAGGAGCTCTTGCACCCGGGCGAGCTTGGCTTCCAAATCCTGCCAGGCGCGGGCGAATTCCGGCGACTCTAAACCCGGGAAAACCTCGCTCCAATCCCACCGCGGAAGGCTTTTTGTGCTCATGGCACGGGAGTATACGATAGGCGCGGGCATGGATTTCGCGAAACTGGCGGAGGTGTTTCGGCGCTACCCGGGGATCCAAGCGGTTTACCTCTTTGGCTCGGCAGCAGAGGGCCGGGCCCGGCCCGAAAGTGACTTGGACCTCGGGATCCTCGCCGACGATCCCGCTCTCAAGGAGCGCAAGCTTGAGATCCTGGTGGACCTCGTGCGGGTGGGGTTCGACCGGGTGGACCTCGTGTTTGTGGACGAGGAGGAGGACCTGGTGCTGGCCTATGAGGTGGTGCGGCCCAACGTGGTGGTCTACGCCCGCCCCGATTTCGATCGCGGCGGTACCTATTCCCGCATCGTCCGCAAGTTCCTCGACTTTCAGTATTTCCTGCGCCACCGGAGGGAGGTGGTGAAGCGGGGGTTCCTCCATGGTCCGGCCTGAGATCCTCTTAGAAAAGTTTTGGGCCAAGCTTATGCACGTGGGAGGCCTGGCCTTGACTTCGGAGCCCTAGGCCCAGGTATGCCTCGGCTTTTGCCCCTAGCAAGGCGGGGATGAAATCCCTTGCGCCGCCCGTTCCGGATCGATGAGGTTGCGCAGGGCTTGGCTCCAAAGTGTGCGCTCCGCCAAAAGTTGGCGGAGCACGCAATAGTCGGAAGGCAGAGGAGCTTCCAGGGAGCCTGTGAGGTTGAAGGCCAGGGCGCGGCACCCGCCTCCGCAGAGGTGCCGAAACGCGCAGGTTCGGCATGGCTCAAGCGCTTGCACGCGCAAGGAGCGTAGGTGCTTCAATAGGGGGGCGTCTCGGTAGATGTGGGCTAAGGCCTTCTGGCGCAGGCTTCCCGCGGCGAACTCCGAACGAATCAGGCCTTGGCAGGGGTAGACCATGCCATCAGCTCCTACGGCGATGACCCCGGAGCCGGCCCCGCACCCATCCCGCCAAACGAGTTTCCCCTCCGTAGGCAACGTGCCCTTTTCAACATCCTTTTCGAGGTCCGCCTCAAGCTGGGCGAGGAGACGAGGGAAGTCCGGCGCGAGGCGGGCGTCCTGCTCGTTTCCTTGGGCGATGTACACCTGCCGAGCTACTCTATCGGCTCCCAAGCCTTTGGCGAAGGCCTGAAAGGCCGCGGCGGGCGTGTCCTGGTTGTCGCGGGTGATGACCGCGGCCGCCGCCACCTCCCTCACGCCCGCCTCTTTCAACGTTTGGATGGCCAGGATCGCTTGAGCATGGCTCCCCCGACCGCGATGTTTGTCGTGGGGAGCGGGGTCAATGGAGTCCAGGCTCACCACCACCCGATCGCAAACCTTTTGCAGTTCTTGAGCGATCTCCCGGGTTAAGCCAGCCCCATTGGTGAGAAGCTCTACGAAGAACCCACATTGTTTGGCGCAGGCGAGGATGGAAAGAGCTTGGGGATGAAGAAGGGGTTCGCCCCCAGTGAGCACCACGTGCGTGATCCCCAAGGCGCGGGCCTCCTCCAGGACTTGTTGGGCCAGCAAAAGCGGGAGATCCCTTCCCGGGCGGGCCTTGGGTCCGAAATAGCAGTAGGTGCACGACCGATTGCACCGCTCCGTGAGGTGGAGGTAGAGCACATGGGGCGAGGGCTCCTGTTCCCTGAAACATGGGCCCCGTGCGGGAGGGCCGAGAAAGCCCACCTCTCTTAAGCTTTCCCAAAACCGCTGAAGCTCGCTTTCGGCCTCTTCCTCATTCAGGCCTTCGTGGATCAAAAGCGCACGCGTTTCCTCCAGAGGACAACCGCTCCGCAGGGCCTCGATCACGCGGGCACCAAGTGCGTCCACTACGACCCAGGCCAACGTCTCTGGGTGCCAAAAGAGGTGCTTTTTTCCGCGCTCCCTGTGGGCCCAAACTCCAACATTCATAGGTGGAAAAGGGCCTGCGGCCATGAGCCCAAGCGCCTCGTGGCTTTAGATGGCGGATCCTCCTCCGCCTCCTGCTCCGGCACCCCCGCCGCCAGCACAGCCGCAGTCACAAGCGCATCCACAGCCTTGCGGCTCAACAGCCACTCCGCTTCCTACGGCGTAAAGAAAAACGTTTGGTGCTCACAAAGATCGCCTCCTCTTTTTCCTTCGTCGCTTCTTCCTCCCATAAGATGGCCGCAGGCCCTTTTTCCCGGGCTTTGGGGCCTCGAGGGTGCTCCCCCCTCCGCCCCCGGCGCCAAAGGTGCAAACGCAGGGGCAACACCTTTGGATCTCCTCAGGGTTGCCCACGACGATGCGGATCCGCCTCATGCCTGCTTCCTCTCCAAACCCAGCTGATGTGCAAAAAGCTCACGGAATTCTCCGGGCTCACGGAGGAGCTCGGTATACCGGCCTTCTTGAATGACTTGGCCCTCCCGCAGCACCACGATGCGGTCGCACGCGCGCACGGTGGAGAGCCGATGCGCCGCGATGAGGACCGTCGTCTCCGGAAGGAGCCTGCGTAACGCTGCAAAAGCCCAGGCCTCGGCCTCCGCATCCAAAGAGGAGGTGGCCTCGTCCAGGAGGAGCACGCGGGGCCGGCGGAGCACCGCCCGAGCCAAGGCCAAAAGCTGCCTTTGCCCTCCCGAGAGCTTGGCTCCTCGTTCCCCCACAGGGGTACGGAGCCCCTCCGGAAGCGCGCGCAAGAACTCCTCCGCCCCCAAGGCCTGACAGACCCGCCATACCTCGTCCTCTGTGAAGTCGTTTTCTCCAAGGACGAGGTTTTCCAAAATCGACCCGGAGAAGAGAAAGCCCTCCTGCGGAACGAGGATCACCTGGCGCCGAAGCTCCGCAAGGGAGAGCGCGCGCACATCCTGGCCATTGAGGAGGATGCGCCCCTCTTGAAGGGGGAATAGGCGCACGATAAGAGCCAAAAGGGTGGATTTCCCGGAGCCCACGGCCCCAGCTAGGGCCACCCACTCCCCCGGATTTATCCGCAACGAAATGCCCCGCAGGGCCTCCTTGCCGTTTGGGTAGGAAAAGCGCACGTCCTCCACCGCCAGGGTCGGGCGAGGGGAGCGCAGGGACTCCTTGGCGTCCGGTTCCGGCTCCAGTTCCAAAAGCTCCAGGACCCGGGCTGCGGCAACCTTGGCCTGCTCCAAGTTCAGGCGAGTGAGGATCAACCGCTGGGTTGGCCCATACAGGTAGCGGAGGAAGGTAAGAAAGGCGAGGACGGTGCCCAGGGTGGTGGCACCGCGCAGCACCAAGAGCACACCTAGGACGAGGAAGGCCACGGGGCCGATGCCGGTGACGAAGGTGAGAGCTCCCCCGGCCTTGGCCGCGTAGAGGTTGGTGTTCACCCGGGCGGCGCGCCGGAGGTCCAAGGTCCGGGCGATGCGCCCCAAAAGCCAACCTTGGGCGTTCAGAAGGCGGGCATGCAGGACCCCGCTCAGGGCCTCCCCCAGCTCCTGGGAAACGCGCGCCTCGCCCTCCTGAATGGAGCGGGAGAGCTGAGCCATACGGGCGTTCATGCGCTTGGAGACCAGGGCCAGGGTGGGCAGGAGGAGGAAGGCCACCAGGGCTAGCCGCCACTCCAGCCAGATGAGGAGGGCCGCTCCAGCCCCTAAGAACAGGAGGTCCTGGAGGATGGTCACGGCAGCGAAAAAGAAGTTTTTGGCCACCTCCGGATCGCTATTCACGCGCCCAAGGAGGTAGCCGGTGGTGTTCTCCTGGAAAAAAGCCTGGGGAAGGCGGAGGAGATGGGCGCTCAGCGCATATTGAGTGGCGTAGAGAATGGCCTCCCGGCAGCGCACGGTGAAGGCCTGGGCCAGATAAGTGAGGGCGCTTTCCGCGCCGACCAGCCCGAGGAGGACGAGTCCATAGAAAACCAAGCCATTCCAGTCCCTTTGGGGCACGACCTCGTCGACCACCCGGCGCAAGAAGAAGGGGAAGGGAAGGGTTACAGCTTGGGCGGCAAGCCCGCTTAGGAGCGCGCCCAGACCCAGGGGCCAATGGGGCCGCACGAACGTCCAAAAGAACCGGACCAAAGGGCCTCTCATAGGGCCTCCCCTTCCTCTTCAGAGAACGCTTTTTCGAGGTAGTCCATGAGGGCGAGGAGCATGAACAGGGCGGAGATTCCGGAGGCTGTGGGGGTGTAGCGATCCCGGGCGAGCTTGCGGGCCAGCCCCGCCAGCTCCAGGGCCCGGAGGTGATGGTAGAACTGGCCCTGGGTGAGGCCTGTTCTCTCCATGATTTCTGCGGTCCTTTGGGCTCCGTGGACGAGGGCCCAAAGGAGGCGCAGGCGCTCAGGCTGGGCCAGAAGAGCTAGGGAGCGGAGCCCTTGGGGGGCGTTCACCGTCTTTTCGGCGTCCTGCTCGGTGAAAAGCTGATACCAGGAGGCGGTGCGGTCCCCTTGGCGGTGGAGGCCGACGATAAGGACCCGGGCCCCTTCGGCGGGGAGGCGGCTGGCCAGCGCGGCGAGGGTTTGCTGGACGAGGGGGTGGAGATCCGGTGGGGCAGTGTGGGCGAGGGCCTCGAGGGCGGGAAGGTCGGGCGGGCGCGCGGCCTGGACCGCGGCCCTGAGGGCCTCGGCCAGGCGGGCCAGCTCCTCTGCCACGCGGGCAAGGTTCATGTAATTCATGCGTAACTCCGTAACTGCGTAAGATTATAACAGCCAAGCCCATCCCCCGCAACCCTGGGCCCCTAAAATCGCGGGGATGAACCCTGCCATCGCCGTGCGTGAGGCTTACGAAAACGACAAAGCTCAAATCCTTGCCATATCCCAGCGCAT
>JAUQPF010000023.1 GCA_030550535.1 Candidatus Bipolaricaulota bacterium | reverse complement strand
TTCTTTTGGATGTGCCAGCCTCCGAGGTGGAGCGGGAGTTTCCCCGGCTTGGAAAGGCTTTGGAGAAAGTACGGCGGGGGGAGCTCCGCATCCGCCCGGGCTACGACGGCGTCTACGGCGAGATCACCCTCGGGGACGAGGATTCCCCGGAGCTCACCCTCTTTTAGGCGCCGGTACCGCACGCCCCTCGTCAAGAAAAAAAGCTTGCGAGAGATGGGCGGGGAGGACCGCGCCTTTCAAGGCGCTCCTAGGCCCACCCTCTTTTAGGGCCTCCAAAGGGTCGCGGGGGAGGGCCCAAACGCAGCGCCCGCGCGGGGCCTAAAGGAGGCGAGCGGAACATACCCCCGGGGGGATGGGCCACCCCCATCCCCTTGGGGGTCCAACCCGTTGGGTCCGGTTTCCGCAGCAGAGAGCTTTCGGGAAAACCTTCGCCGCCGTCACATCCTGGGGAAACCGACCTCTGTCCCTGGGTTTCCTCAGGCCGGACGTTTCGTAATTCAGACTGTTTGAGGACAGGATTCGATGTGGCCTTCCCAACTCTTTACGCAGGGACTTTTGCCTCCTATAGTGCAGCGAAAGGAGGTGAGGCAGGGATACCCCGGAGGTACAAGCATTGAGAATTTCCCAGGAGGTAAGTGTACATGCGTTATGGAGTTAGCTTTTTTATTGTGCTGGTAATGGGAATCGCGGGATCCGCCGTGCCGCCCAAGGACATCCTCGTCATCGGCGCCCGTACGGATATCATCGTGGATCTCGATCCGGCACGGACTTACGAGGTCTTCACCAACCTCATCATCGAACAGTATTACGATGCGCTTGTGAACATCTTGATCGAGGGTGGGGAGGTCGTGGCCAAACCCGGCCTGGCCCAGCGCTGGGAGGTCTCCGAGGACGGGCTCACCTGGACGTTCCATCTCCGGCGGGGCGCGAAATTCCACTCCGGTCGCGAGGTGACCGTGGACGATGTGATCTATTCCTTCACCCGGTCCTTGCTCTGAACTTCGCGCCCATTTGGATCCTCTCTCAACTTGTTCCCGATCCCGCCATGATCGCGAAGGTGGACGATTACACCGTGGCCATCACCACGAGCCAGCCGGTGGCGGAGCTCATCATCGCCTCCGTGGTGGGGTTCCAGGGCATCTGCTCCATCGTGGACAGCGAGCGGGTCAAGGCCCACGCCACGGAGAAGGACCCCTGGGCCAACGAGTGGCTCAAATTCAACGACGCCGGTTCAGGCCCATTCATCCTTGTGGAGTGGGCTCCCAATGAGCGGATCATCCTGGACCGCTTCGACGCCTACTGGGCGGGCCCGGCCAAGGTGAGGCGCATCATCTTCATCGATATCCCCGAGCCGGCCGCACAGAAGCTTGCCCTGGACCGCGGGGACATCGATATCGCTTGGGATCTCCTGCCGGAGCAGGTCGACCTCTACCGGGGCGCGGCGGGCTTCGCCGTGGTCGAGGGTCCGGCCTGGGCCATTGAGTACTTGGCGGTGAACGCCGGCAAGCCCCCGTTCGATAACCCCTTGGTGCGGGAGGCCATTCGCTGGGCCATCGATTACGATGCCATCATCTACGGAATACAAAAGGGCGCGGCGATCCCCGGCCAGACGGTCATCCCCAAGGGGATGTTCGGCCACCTCGATGAAACTCCGTTCCGCAAGGACATCGAGAAGGCCAAGTCCCTGTTGGCCCAGGCCGGTTACCCTGAGGGCTTCGAGGTGGAGATGCTCTCCTCGACCCACCCTCGGCGCGTGGCCATCGCCACGCAGGTGCAGGCGGATCTGGCGCAGATCGGGATCAAGGTGAACATCACCCAGCTCGTTTCCGCACAATTTTTCGAGCTCTATCGGGCTCAAAAGCACACGTTCCTGGTGGCGGGCTGGGGCGTGGATTACGCCGATCCCGATGCCTTGGCCAAACCTTTTGCCCACTGCTGCACCACCGGGCCCGAAGCCCCCGTGCGGCAGTTGGCCTGGCGCAACATGTATGCGGACTGTGACACCACCGCACTGGTGGAGGCCGCAGCGCGGGAACTGGATACGGAAAAGCGCCGGGCCATGTACGAGGAGATCCAACGCCGTCTCCTCCATAACGGACCTTACGTGATCCTGTACTATCCGCTCAACCAAGTGGTCACCCGCAACGTGGTCCAAGGCCTGGTCCTCAACCCCATGTTGAGCTTCACCGAGTTCTGGCCGGTGGAGAAGACCGGCTGACGGGCGCCAAGGGGCCCGGGGCAGACCCCCGGGCCCCCGTCCACCCCCGATGCTCGGCTATATAGGTCGAAGACTAGCGTGGATGGCCCTCGTCATCTGGAGGGTGATGACCATCACGTTCTTTGTGGCGCGGGGCATCCCGGCGGACCCCGTGGGCGCGATCCTCGGGCCCCAAGCACCACCGGAGGCCATCGAGCAGGAACGCCAGCGATGGGGTTTGGACAAGCCCATCTACGTCCAATACGCTCGGTACATGGAAAGTCTTTTGCGGGGCGACCTGGGGCGGTCCCTCCGCACGCGTCGGCCGGTCCTCCAGGACATCCTCCAGTTTTTCCCCACCACCGCGGAGCTCGCCCTAGCCGCCTTGCTCATCGGCGTGGTTTTCGGAATCTCGGTGGGGGTCATCTCGGCGGTCTACCCCGGCCGGGTGGTGGACCATGCCTCCCGCGTGTTCGCCATCGTCGGCCTCTCCATGCCCGCGTTCTGGCTGGGCCTCCTCCTTCTCCTTGGCTTTTACTACAAGCTGGGGTGGCTGCCCGGGCCGGGACAGCTCCCGTACTGGCTCCCGCGACCGCCGCGCGCCACGGGTTTCCTCATCATCGATTCCTTGCTGGCCCAGGATTGGACGGCTTTGACCGCCTACCTCCGCCACCTCAGCATGCCCGCCTTCACCTTGGGCTGGATTTCCACGGCGGCCATCGCCCGCATCACCCGAGCCAGCATGCTGGAAGTGTTACGGGAGGAGTACATCAAGACCGCCCGCATGAAGGGCCTTAAGGAAGAGCGGGTGGTCATGCGCCATGCTTTCAAGAACGCCCTCCTCCCCATCATCACCGTGGTGGGCATTCGACTGGCCTCGCTTCTCGAGGGCGCGGTCCTCACGGAGACTGTCTTCGCCTGGCCGGGCTTGGGTCGGTACGCCACGCATTCCTTCCTGTCCATCGATTTCAACGCCGTGGTGGGGGTGGCCATCTTCACAGCTTTCCTGTACGCGTTCTGTAACCTCGTCGTGGACCTCTTTTACGCCTACTTGAACCCGAAGAGCCGCTATATGTGAGCCATGCGCGGGCTGAGTTGGCGGGATATCGCTCGTCATATCTGGCACAACCCTCTATCGTTGGCGGGGACGTTCATCATCGTGGGCCTTTTTCTTCTCGCCCTGCTCGCGCCGCTTCTTGCTCCGCACAACCCTTACGCCACCGATCCCTTGAACAAGCTCCTGCCGCCAAGCGCGAGACACCTCATGGGCACAGACGGCCTCGGTCGGGATGTACTGAGCCGCGTCCTTTACGGGACGCGGATCTCCCTTTGGATCGCGTTCTTGATCCTTCTCGTGGCGGGAACCGCGGGAACCGTGGTGGGGATCGTTTCCGCCTACCTCGGCGGATTTTGGGACAACATCCTCATGAGGATCACCGACGTGTTCATGGCCTTCCCTCAACTCATCTTGGCCATGGCGGTGGCCGCAGCCTTGGGCCCCTCCCTGACCAACGTGGTCCTGGCCATCTCCTTCGGTGCCTGGACGGTATTCGCGCGCCTGGCTCGGAGCCGGGCCATCGCCGTGCGCGAAGAGGACTTCGTGGAAGCGGCACGCGCCTGCGGTGCTGGTCATCTGCGCATCGTTTTCAAGCACATCCTGCCCTTGGCCCTGAGCCCGGTGATCGTGCAGGGCACCCTGAGCATGGGCGGGATCATTCTCACCGCCGCCGGCTTGGGGTTTCTCGGGTTTGGGGCGCAGCCGCCCAGCCCGGAATGGGGCCTCACGGTGAGCGATGGCCGCAACTTCATGCCCCATGCCTGGTGGGTCTCCACCTTCCCCGGGCTGGCGATCATGGTGACCGTCCTCGGGTTCAACCTCCTTGGGGACGGCATTCGGGACGTCCTCGATCCCAAGATGCGGTGAGGCATGGCCTGGCTCCGCTGGGAAGAGAACACCCTCTGGGCGGAGGAAGTGCCCCTGCCGGCGCTCGTTCAGCGCTGGGGTACCCCGCTTTACGTGTACAGCGCCAGGGAGATCCAAGCCAAAGTCGAGGATCTGAAAAGGGACACGGCTTCTTTGCCCCTGAAGCTCTTCTACGCGGTCAAGGCGAACAGCAACGGCGCCATCCTCAAGCTCGTGCAGGGACAGGGGTTGGGGGCGGAGGTGGTTTCCCAGGGGAACTCTCCCGGGCTTTGAAAGCCGGATTCAACCCCGACCAAATCCTTTTCACCGGCACCGGGAAGACCCAAAGCGAGCTCAAGTTGGCCGCAGAAGTCGGGGTGCATGCCATCGTGGTGGAGGACCTAAGGGAACTCCAGGTCCTCGCCGGCCTTCCTTGGAGGACCGCGGTGGCCCTGCGGGTGAACTTAGGGCTTGAGACCAAGACCCACCCTTACCTCACCACCTCCGCGGTAGGCACAAAATTCGGACTGGATTTGGACGGGGTGACGGCAGCCCTGGAACAGGTCCGCCGTGCCCCACGCCTTAGCCTTATAGGACTCCATACGCACCTGGGTTCCCAGCTTTCCCAGCCCACCGCGTACCTTTCGGCTGTGGAAAACCTGGCGAAACTTGCGGGGGAGCTCGCGACGCTGGGGTTCCCCCTCCGGTTCCTCGACGTGGGCGGAGGCTTCGCCTTGGGCTTCCCGTTCGCCCGTCTGGCGGAGGGCCTTCGGGGCAAAGTCCCCGTAGGCCTGGAAATTTATGTGGAGCCTGGCCGGTATGTGGTGGCCGAGGCAGGGTGTCTCATCACCCGCGTGCTCTCCGTGAAGGAGGTGCATGGGCAGCGGTTCGCCATTGTGGACGCGGGGATGAACGACTTCCTTCGGCCGGCCCTCTACGGTGCGCATCATCCGCTCCTGGCATTCCCATGCCGAGAGGGCGAGGCCATGGAGTGCACCGTGGCTAGCCCAGTCTGTGAAAGCTCCGATGTTTTCGGCACGTATCTCCTCCCCCCTCCGGAAGCCGGGGACATCCTTGTCTTCATGAACACCGGGGCGTACGGGTTTTCCATGGCTTCCACCTACAACTCGCGCCCCCGGCCAGCGGAGGTCTTGGTCTGGCACGATCGGCCGTTTCTTATGAGGGAGCGGGAAACCCTGGAGGATCTCGTGCGAGGCGAGGTGGTCCCTGATTGCCTGAACTAGGATGGATCGCAGCCACCGTGGCCGACCTCCGAGGCGAACCGGACGAGCGGGCGGAGCGTGTCTCCCAATATCCCATCTTCACGAGAATCATGGCCCTCGGGGAGGAGAATCGCGGGTTCAAGGTGGAGGGCCCCGATGGATACCGGGGTTGGGTGAGAAGCGAGAGGATCCATGCGGGCGATTTGCCGGATCCTGTTTGGAAAGTAAAGGTGCCCTGGGCACCGGTACGAGGAACGAGAACGGGGAAGACGCTGGGCTTTTTGCCCCTTGATGCCAGGTTCTTCGGCGAGGAACGGGGACGGCGCCTCTTCCTGCGTTTTCCCAGCGGGGAGGAGGGGTGGCTGGGAAGGAAAGCCGCCCTCCCGGCGAACTGGCGCGGAACCAACGAGGATGTGCTCAAAACCGCCCAGGATCTCGTGGGCATTCCTTACCTTTGGGGTGGAACCACGCCGTTTGGGTTCGACTGTTCAGGGTTTGTTCAGCGGCTTTTCCACTTCGTGTTCAACCTGTGGCTTCCTCGCGATTCCCACGATCAAAAAGGGGCAGGGCTGAACGTGGGGGACTTCGCGGCTATGCACGCAGGGGATTTGGTGTGCTTCCCCGGGCACGTGGCCCTCCACCTTGGAAACGGTCGGATCGTCCACGCAAGCGGCCGATTCGGCCAGGTGGTGGTCACCGATCTCACCTCTTCGGACCCCTATGCCCGTGAACTGCGCGAAAGGTTTCTCTGCGGGGTGCGGGTCCAAACCTGCGGGGGAGCGCGGGAGGCCGGAGGGTAACCCACGAGTAACACCAAGAAGCTTTTCCCTCCGCCTGCTGCGAGGCGAGAGCTTCGGCCAAAGAAGGAGGAAAAGACCCCCTCAGACAGGATACCTTGTGCGAAACCAGGGACAAAGAGGGCGCCATGGTGTACACGGCTTTGGGCACCCGCAAGGGGCCGGTTCACCTCTCTCCTTTTTCAGTCTTTTTATTTTCCGAGGCCTCCGAGAGTCCGACGTTTGAAAACTCCGGAGCCAGCGGTGGGTAGTGTCTCAGGAATTGTGTCCGTGGGGCAGCAAGGAGCCGGTGTAAGTTGGCTTGGCCTAAGGTTCAAGGGACGCCGGGAGGTTCTGGGCTTCTTCGTTTTTGGCGGAAGGGGAAAGCGCCCGGAACGGGGAGGGGGTGCGGAAGGATCTCGGGCGGCGGGGTGGGGGAAGGTGCGGCTCTTTGTGAGCGAAGGCCTTCCGGGTTGGGAGGAGGCGATCCGTTAGATCTCCCCTGAGGCGGACTCGAGGCTTTGCGTTTTCCATGCGGTACGGGACGCCCGGAACCGGGCCCGAAAGAAGGATCGGGAGGCCCTGGCCGAGGACCTGAAGCGCGTCGATCGGGCAGAAAGAGCGGACGAGGCCAAGGAAGCGCTCAAGAAACTGCGCGAACGCTGGGGAACGGACTATCCCCGCATCGTAGCTCGTTGGGAGGCCAAAGCCTATGCGCTTCTTGCGTTTCTGCGGGATCCTCGGCCGATCCGCCGGTACCTGTACACCACGAACCAACTGGAGCGGCTGGCCAAGGAGATAAAACGGCGGACGAAGGTGGTGGAGGTGTTCTGTGGGGAGGAAGCGCTGGAGAAACTGCTGTA
>JAUQPF010000056.1 GCA_030550535.1 Candidatus Bipolaricaulota bacterium | reverse complement strand
AGGAGAAGGCCGCGTTCGTGCTGGCGCCGCTTGAGGAGGAGCTTTCCCTTTGGCTGGGAGAGAGGGATTCGAACCCCCACTAGCGGGTCCAGAGCCCGCCGGCCTACCATTAGCCGATCTCCCAGGCATTTAGAATTGTAACTCAGGCGCATCACCTGGATCAAGCCGTGGCCTCTAAGACTGCGAGACGGTGGGTTTCGGGCGGGCCCGTTTTAGTCTTTCCTCAGATCTCCCTCGGGCAGCCCCCAATTCCAACCCTGTTCGGGACCCCGGTAGTGACGCCGGGCCTCCTCATTCCAGGGGAGCGCAAGCAAGGCCTCCACCGCCTGAACAGCTTGGTTCCAGGACTGCGTGCGGTGATCCTCGGCCACCTCCAGGACCAGGCTCGTGCGATCCCCATCCTCAAACGCCTGAAGGACGCGTTCCATGCGTAACCAGCGCGGCAAGAGAACGTACAGAAGCAACCTGCGGGGCAGGGGATCAACAGGTTCGGGCTCGATCGATGCGGCGTCCACGCGGCAGGGCACCTCGACGAAAACATCCTCGGGAAGCCCAGGAATCAACCCTTCGTTACGGACGTTGAGAACGAGGCGCGTAGGTTTGCCCGTCACCCGTGCCACGATGAAGGGCACGTGGGGCTCGGCGGAAGGTGCTGTAGGGAAGAACTCATGGAAAAAGGGGGGCTCCTCCGGAGTGACTCGGGCTAATTTGCGGAGGAGGGAAAGGTTTTCAGAAAGACGGCAAGTCCAGCCGATCTCCGAATCCACCCCGCCTGCAGGAAACCACTTCTTTTTCGCAGCAAGATCCACGTGAAACCACCAGGGCGATGCGGAGCGCACCGTGTCCCCAATGGGGAAAAGGCCGAACATGCGGTACAGGGCAAAGGCCGCTGGGGACATCTGGTAATTTTGAGGATTGAATAGGTACTCCTCGCTTTGCCAGAACCTCGTGGCCTCGGTCTGCAACCATTGGTCCAAGAAGGGGTATGCATCCTCGCCCTCATAGCAGAACCGCGTGAGCCAGATACAATGGTTGAGGCCGGCTACGCTGAACTCCACGCTCTCGGGGCGCAACCCCAGGATACGGACGACGTCCCAAAACTTCGCGGAGCCATGGCACATTCCCACAACGCGAACAGAGGTCCGCCGCCCAATGAGGGTAGTCCCCTCCAAAACGGGGTTAGCTGACACAAGAAGCCAAGCGTTGGGGCAGAGGCGCTCCATGTCCTCTGCCAGTTCCAAAAGAAACCGGAGCTGGGCGTATGCCCCTATTCCCCCGTAGTAGTCGGAGACGCGGTCCCCCAATCCGCGGTAGTAACCGAGGCGTTCGGCGATCGCGCGCTCGGCTTCCATGCGTTGGTACCCGGGTACGAAAGCGGTGTGAATTACGAAATCTGCCCCGCGCAAGGCTTCTTCCCTGGAGAGGGTGGGAACAAACGTAAGGCTGGCCCCCGTCTTCTTCGCATAGGCCGTGGCCAACCGGTGCACGACTGCCAAGCGTTCTTTGCTCACATCCATGAGGGTCACGTAGGCTCCGCGTATGGCTTTTGCAGCGTGAACCAGGTCGGACACTAACCTCCCGGAAAATACAATGCTCCCTGCTCCGATGAGGGCGATTTTGATCATTGGACCTCCTTCGTGTTTTGGGTTTCCGGTTCTGTCGCCGCCACCTCGAGATGCAAAAGACGCTGGGCGTTTTCTCGAAAGATGGCCTCCAGAGCTGGAGTAGGGATGCCTGCATGCTCCGCGGCCTCCAACTGTTCGAGCACATAGGCGAGCACCCATCCCCGAGGGAAGTGGGAGCTATCGGTGCCGAAAACGATGCGGCTTGCACCAAAGCGTTGGTAGAAGAGGCGGAAAAGGTCCGCCAGAGTGGGCTCGGGCCAGGTGTAGTGACGCCACTGGTTGCTTCCTGAGGTGTCCACAAGGACATTCTCACAGGCCCACATAAGCTGGAGAAGTTCCCGGACGTAGCCTACCCCAAAGTGCGGGACCACAAAGGGCACCCTGGGGTGGGCCTTGGCCACGTCGTGCAGCACAAGCGGGTTCACATTGGGACCGGCGGCGATCCCCCCACCTGCCCCCAGGGGGCCGAAGTGGATGAGCACCGGCGCTTCGAAGTGTTCGCAAATCTCCCAAAGGGGTCGGACCTGAGGGCTCGTGAGGGGCCGCCGGAGGTCGGTAGCCAGGAGTTTGTACCCCCTAAGCCCAAGCGTCCCCAGGGCGCGCTCCAGCTCCTCGGCCGCCCTCACCCCAAACGGATCGTGGTGGGCCATCCCGTAGAGCTTGGGACGCCCCCGCAGGACCTTCGCCAAGCCCTCATTACCGCCGGCTCCGCTGACGAAAAGGATCCCTGCCAGGCCGTGGCGGCTGACCACCTCCGCATAGTACTGCACAGCCTCGGCGGCCGTGGGTTGGACTTGCTCGGGAGGGGGAAAGCCCCGCCGCTCCAGGAACTCTCGGAGCGCTTGTTCCTGCCTTTGCCGCAAAAGCACGAGCTTTTCTTCCCCGTGTGTCCGTGCGAACCAGGTCGCCCACCCCCAACGGTAGGAGGGGAATCCTCCAGGGAGGTGCACGTGGAAATCAAACACGGCGAAGGGGAGGTCCGCCGCGGTCTGGCCCGCGCTTTGCTTGTCAAGAGGGATCTGGGCCATGGAACCTTTCTCCTCAGCCTTTGAGGCCGGAGGTGGCGATGCTTTCAAGGATCGCGCGCTGGAAGAGGAGGAAGACGACCACCGTGGGGAGAACGGTGAGGGTGGCTCCGGCGGTAATTAAATTCCACTGGACCCCCGCCTCACCGGAAAACAAAGCGAGCCCCACAGGAAGCGTGAAGAGCTCCCGGCGGCTCGTGACGATCAAGGGCCAAAGGAAGGCATTCCAGTTACCCACGAAGTTCAGGATGGCCAAGGCTCCCAGCGCGGGTTTCATCAAGGGGAGCGCCACACGCGCAAACACTCCGAATTCCGAAAGGCCATCCACCCTGCCAGCGTCAAGGAGTTCATCCGGAACGGAGAAAAAGAATTGCCGCATGAGGAAGACCCCGAAAGCGTGGATCAACCCGGGGAAGAGGATGCCCCAGTACGTGTCCACCCAGCCATAGCTCACAGCCATAGCGTACCACGGGATAACCAAGAGCTCGGTGGGGATGAACATGGTGGCCAGAATCAGAACGAATACCGCGGTTTTTCCAGGGAAGCTGAGCTTGGCCAGGGTATAGCCGGTGATGGAGCTCAGGAGAACCATGGAAAGAGTGGTGAGGAAAGCCACAAGGAGGCTATTAAGGAACCAACGGCCAAAAGGATGGAGCTGGAGGATAGTGCGATAGTTGGCTAAGGTGGGGTTTTGCGGCCACCAGCTTAGGGTGTAAATCTCCGGGAGAGGCTTCAACGAGGTCAGGACCATCCACACGAACGGGAACACCATAACCACCGCCCCCAAAAGGAGCGGGAGGTACAGGAACGTTCGCGTGGCTTTGCGGGTCATCCCTCGATCCTCCGGGCAGTCAAGCGGTACTGAACAAAGGTGATGGCCACGATGGCCAAAAACAGGAGCACAGCGACCGCCGCCGCGTAGCCCAGATCGAACTGCTTGAACCCTGCCTGGTACATGTAGAGGACCACCGTGGCTGTGCTCCCGATGGGGCCTCCGGGGTCGTAAAACCGGAGGTTCAGGACCTGGGTGAAGAGCTGAAGGATCCCGATGGTGGGGGACCCGGTGGCCAGGACGAGTGAGAGGACCAATGTGGGGTTGATGAGGGGGAGTGTCACGTACCGGAACATCCCAAAGCTTCCCGCGCCGTCGATGCGGGCGGCTTCGTAGAGCTCGCGGGGGATGTTGGCCAGGGCCACGAGGAACAACACCATGTGGAATCCTACGAACTGCCAGATCACGATAGTAGCCACGGTGGGCAGGGCTTGACTGGGGGAGGTGAGGAAAGGCTGGGGCGGGAGGCCCAGCCGGCGGAAGATGGCGTTGATCACCCCCAAGTGGGGGGATAGCATGAAACTCCAGGCCCAGGAGATGGCCACGGCTGGGGTGATGTACGGGAGAAAGTACACGGCTCGGAAAAACCCGCGGCCTCGGCGGATGGCTTGGAGGAGCAAAGCTAACCCTAAACCGAGGATCACTTGTCCTGGAACGGCAATGAGGAGGTAGAACCCCATGTTGCGCACCGCCTGGAGGAACCGAGTATCCGTCAAAAGCCTTTGGAAGTTCGCGAACCCCACAAAGGCCCGTTGAGCTGGATCCGCATGCCAGCGGGTGAACGCGAGGTAAAAGGCCTGGAACATGGGCACAATGCGGAAAAAGAAAAAGATGGCAAGCGGCACGAGGATGAACGTATAAGCCCAGAGGGCACGCCGGCGCGCGAGGCTCATTACCCGGCCCTCCTTTTACTTCCAGAAAAAGGGGCGGGGCCGTGGCCCCGCCCCTGGACTTCGCTCAACGCCCTCCCCAAAAGGCGTCCAGCACCGCCTGCTCCTCGGCCGCGGCGATGGCCAGGGCCTCGGCGGCTGGGACCCCCCCGCGGATCACCCGCAGTATGGCGTCGATCATGATTTGCCGCTGCCGGGCCTCGTCCACGAAGAAGGTGGCGTGGGAATAGGGCAAGGCCCGCATGAATGGTCCATAGATTGGGTCGGCCAGGAGCTCCGGGCGATCCAGGAGGGACAGGCGTGCGGGGAGCTCCCCCACCTCCCTGAGCCAAAGCTCCATGGCTCGTTCCGAGGTGATGAACTGTAGAAACTTTGCGGCTGCCTCGAGCTCTGCCCCCTTCGCGCGCGGGGTCAAGGCGTGCATCCAGAAGGACGCGAAGTTATGCCGCTCCCCTTCCGGCGTGAGCCGGGGCAGCTCCGCCACACCCCAGCGGAACCGCGCCCCTCGCTGGATTGTCCCTAGGGCAAAAGATCCGTCGATGATCATGGCGATGAGCCCGGCGTTGAACCCCTCCCGGTAGTAGCCGGCCACGCCCGGGAACGGGAAGTCCGGCTCGCCGATACGGTGGACGAGGGCCATATCCGCGTAGAACTGAAGGGCGCGTGTCCCCTCTGGGCTCGCGTAGAGGACGTACCGGTAGTCCTTGCTATAAGGAACCCCGCCGAACTGGCGGATCAGCACCTCCCGGACGAGATGGTGGTCCTGGCCGTCAGGAGCCATGCCAAACCCAGCCCGGACGAGCATCCCGTCCCGCCACACCGTGAGCTTTCGGGCGACCTCGAGGAACTCCTCCCAAGTCTCCGGAGGCCCCTGGATGCCGTACTGTTCGAAGAGATCGATGTTGTAGAACAAGGCTAAAGTGCGCACCGCGGTGGGAAGACCCCAATACCGGCCGTCCATCTTGGCCGCGGCTATGAGGGGCGCGAACTCCGCCTCGATCTCCTCGGTGGGGAACCATTCTTCGGGAAGCGGCTGGAGGTATCCGGCCCGCTGCCAGGCAGGGAGCCACCCGTAGTAAAGGTTGACGATATGGGGCCCAACACCTGCCGGCACCGCCGCCGCCACCTTCTCCGCAAAAGCCGCGTAGGGGAAGGTCTCGTGGATCACACGGATGCCCGGGTTTTCCGCCTCGAACATCCGGATGAGCTCATTGATGGCGGCGACCTTGGTGGCGAACTCGTACTGCCAGTACACGATGGTCACCGGTTCCACCGCGAACACACCCACCGCCACGACCATCCCAAGGAGAACTCCAACCACCTTTCGCCCCAGTGTGCTCCTCATGCGTACCTCCTTTTTGTGCACCTGTGTTCCCATGCCGACTTTTTGCATGACTCCCCCGCTTGCTCAGACCAGGCTTCCTTCTAGCTCTCACCCCCTTCCTTTCCCAGGTCTTCCTCAGCCCTCACATGAGTACGGTTGAGCAGAGTGGCGAGGAAATCGTGCGACCGCAAGGCCAAGGCTACAGCCCCCAAGAGGCCGGCGTCGCTTCCAAGGGAAGAAACGACGATCTTGGGGGGCTCGGGCACGGCGAGGCGGACCCAGGCCTCGATCTGTGGGAGGTCCAACACCCCTGCCTCTACGACTCCTCCGCCGAGAACGATGGTTTCGGGGTTGAGCACACACGTAATGTTGGCCAAAGTCAGGGCCAAGAACCGTTGGGCTTCCTCCACGAGGCGGCGTGCGGTGGGGTCCCCGTCCCGCGCGGCCATCAGCACGTGCATGGCCTCGAGGTTCTCTAGGGAGCCGGCCCTCGCGAGGATCCCTGCGCCGTCCCCGCGAAGGATGGCCTCCCGCCCCCGTTGGGCCAAGCCGAACCCCGCGGCCAAGTGTTCCAGACATCCAAACCCCCGGAACGCCTGCCCCAGGTAAGTCACGTCGGGGACAACGTACCCGATTTCCCCGGCGCAGAAGGTGGCCCCCCGGTACAGCTCGCCGTTCATGATGATCCCAGCTCCGATGCCCGTGCCCACGAACACACAGACCAGATGGGCGGCCCCCTGGCCGGCACCTTTCCAATGCTCGCCGAGCGCGTGAAGGTTTACGTCGTTTTCCACAATCACGGGTAGCCCGAAGTGCTTTTCGAGACGGCGTTTGATGGGGAAATGGCGCCAACCAAGGGCCGGGGCAGCAACCACTACCCCCTGGGTGGGCTGGACCACCCCGGGAACGCCGATCACGATGGCACCAGGCTGAGGGCCCTGGGGGTCTGCGGAGGCAAGGAGCTCCTCCAGGAGGTTGCGAAGGGCCACAAATCCCGCATCGCCGGGCTCCGAGCGGGTTGAGACCCGGCGGAGGATGGTGCCGCTCAGATCCAAGAGAGCGGTGCGGGCGAAGGTGCCGCCCAAGTCGACCCCCGCCACCAAGCAGGCCTGGGTATTGAAGGTAATCGCCGAGGGGGGTCGCCCCACGCCTCGCCGTGGTGGGTCCTTCGGAGTACGCTCAAGGACCAGGCCCTTGGCAAGGAGCTCGTCCACAATGCGCGTCACGGAGGCGGGGTTCAACCCCAAGTGGCGGGCGATCTCAGCGCGGGAGAGGGGGCCGCGGTCGCGGAGAAGCTCGAGGATGGCGACGGAGTTCATCCAGCGGCAGAGGGTAGGACGGCCGATCCTCCATTTCATTGTTTTCAGAAATCAACTGTATCTTCCCAGGCCCCTCCCCGTCAAGCCCCCTGGCTCGCCCCTTCCCAAGGCCGCGTACAATTGCGCGCCATGGGTTTTCGTTGGGCGTGCGCGGCGGGCACGTTTTACCCCGCGGATCCCGAGCGCTTGCGCGCGGAGATCATCCGTTGTCTTGGCGCCCCCAAGGAGGAGCTTGGCCCGCCCGGGCCTCCCCTTGTTCGCCCCG
>JAUQPF010000045.1 GCA_030550535.1 Candidatus Bipolaricaulota bacterium | reverse complement strand
AGCACGCGCTCGGGAGTGAAGGGAGCGCGGGTGAGGCGCACGCCCACCGCATGGTAAATGGCATTGGAGATCGCAGGAAGGGGGCCGTTGATCCCGATCTCCGCGATGGATTTGGCCCCAAACGGTCCTGTGGGCTCCTCCGAAGGCACCAAAATGGCCTCGATCTCCGGCACATCCAAGGCCGTGGGGATGCGGTAGTCGAAGAAGGTGCGGTTTACACAGCTTCCCCGCTCGGAAAAGAGCATCTCCTCGTAGAGGGCATGGCCAATCCCCTGGACCACCGCGCCCTCCAACTGCCCCTCGGCGAGCTTGGGGTGGATGGGCTGGCCGCAGTCGGCCACAGCCACGAACTTCTCCACCCGCACTGCGCCCGTCTCCGTGTCCACGGCAACCTCGCAGAAGAAGGCGGCAAAAGGCGGGGGCGACTCCGGGCAGGTGAAGGAGGCCGTGGCCGCGATCTGCCTTTGGTTCGCTACGTAGGTGGCCCGATGCCCGATCTCCTCGTAGGAGACAGACCTCCCCGTGCGCCGGCTCACCACCCGCTCCCGTTCCAGGGTGAGCGCTTCCACGGGTTCCTCCAGCATCTCCGCCGCCACCTCCAGGATTTGGCGCTTCACCTCTTCAGCGGCGCGGAGCACGGCGTTCCCCGAGACGTAGGTGGTGCTGGAGGCGTAGGCCCCGGTGTCGAACGGCGTGAAATCCGTGTCCGAAGAGTAGACCACGATCTTCTCCGCGGGGACGCCCAGGGCCTCAGCGGCGATCTGGGCGAGGACCGTGTCGGATCCCGTGCCCAGGTCAGTGGCCCCGACCAAGAGGCGGAAGGAGCCGTCCTCGTTCATGAGGAGGGTGGCCGCGGCCATGTCGATCCCGGTGATGCCTGAGCCCTGCATGGCACAGGCCAGGCCCACCCCGTAGGCCCAGGAGCCCTCCCGGCGGGGGCGGCGTCTCTTCTCGTACCAACCGATGCGCTCCGCGCCGATCCGCAGCGCCTCGGAGAGCTTACAGGACCGGATGATCTGGGCTTTCCCCTCCCGACCCTCCCCCAATTTCTCGAAGATCGGGGAGGTCTCCCCCTCCCGGATGTGGTTTTTGAGGCGGAGCTCCAGCGGGTCCAAACCGAGCTTCTCCGCGAGCTCGTCCATGGCCACCTCTAGGGCGAAGAAGGCCTGGGTGGCTCCATACCCCCGGTAGGCCCCGGCCACGGGGAGGTTCGTGTACACCGCCTTCCCGTGGAAACGCACGTGCTTGGCCTTGTTGTAGAGGGGGAGGGATTTGGAGCCCACGTTGTAGAGCACAGTGCCGGCGTGGGCCCCGTAGGCCCCGGTGTTCCCCAGGGCCTCCATCTCCATGGCATGAAGCGTGCCATCCCTTTTGGCCCCAAGCTTCACCCGCACCCGGTAAGGGTGGCGCGTGCGCGTGGAAACGAGGACCTCCTCCCGCGTTAGGGCCATCTTCACGGGTCGGCCGGTGCGCAGGGCCAAGGCCGCGGCCACCGGCTCCAGGATGACCTCCTGTTTGGAGCCAAACCCTCCACCGATGCGGGGCTTCACCACCCGGATGCGGGACATCGGGATCCCCAGCACCCGGGACACGATCCTCCGCACGTGGAACGGGACCTGGGTGGAGGTGCGGATCACGAGGCGCCCGTCTTCGTCGAAGTAGGCCAGGACGCAATGGGGCTCGAGGGCGCAATGCTGGGAGTAAGGGATCTCACAGGTCTCCTCCACCACCACATCGGATTCGGCGAAGGCCCGCTCCACATCCCCAATGACGATGTCCACGGCGGCGGCGATGTTGCGGGAGGCGTCATAGATCCCTTGGGCATCGGGCTCGTCGTGGATCACGGGAGCCCCTGGGGCCAGGGCCTCGTCCACCGTGAACACGGCGGGAAGGATTTTGTATTCCACGCGGATCTTCCGCAGGGCCTCGAGCGCGGCCTCCTCGGTTTCGGCGGCCACCGCGGCCACCCGGTCGCCCACGTACCGCACCTTTTTGTCGAAGAGCACGGTATCGTAGGGCGAAGGCTCCGGCCAGCCTTGTCCCGCCGTGGTGTAGGGCACGCGGGGCACGTTCCCGTGGTGGAGGATGCAGGCCACGCCCGGGACCTTCTCCGCCTCGCTTGTGTCGATGGCCACGATCTCCGCGTGAGCGTGGGGCGAATAAAGGATCTTGCCCACGAGGGCGCCGGGAAGGTCCATGTCCAAGGTGAACTTGGGCTGGCCGGTGGCGAGGGGAATCCCGTCCACCTTGAGCACGTTTTGGCCCACCACTTCCCAGGTCCGGGTCGCGATCACCGCCATTGTCCCTCCCTTTTCCATTGCGCCGCCAGAAGCACGGCGTCCACGATCTTCACGTAACCCGTGCAGCGGCAGAGGTTTCCCACCAAATATTCCCGCACCTCATGGGGGGTGGGATCGGGGTTTTCCTGAAGGAGGGCATAGGCCGTAAGGATCATGCCCGGAGTGCAAAAACCGCACTGTACCGCGCCGGCTTCCACAAAGGCCCGCTGGAGGGGATGAGGATCCTCCAGGGTTCCCAGGCCCTCGAGCGTGGTCACCCGCTTCCCTTGAACTTTTGGGGCGAAAGTCAGGCAGGAGCGAACGGGCTTCCCCTCAAGGAGAACGGTGCAGGTTCCGCACTCGCCTGTCCCGCAGCCCTCCTTCACCGACTTCATGCCCAGGCGCCGAAGAAGGGAAAGAAGGGACTCCCCGGCCTCCACCTCCACGTACTGGGGCTTCCCGTTGAGCTCGAAGTAGATTTTCATGTGCCCGCCTTTCCCGCGGCGCGGGCCAGGGCCCGCCGCACCAAAACCCCGGCCACCTCCCGCCGCCAGGCCTCCGAGGCCCGCCGATCGCTCCCCACTTCGATCCGCGCCCTCACCTCCTCCTCCACCTTTCGCCACAGGGCCTCGCTCGGCCGTTCCCCCACCAGGGCCTCCTCGAGCCAGGGAAGCCTCTCCCCCCGTTCGGGGCGGGCGCCCACGCTCAGCCGGGCCCAGGCGATCCGCCCGTCCTCCAGGGCTAGCCCCGCGCACGCGTTGAGGAGCGCGATATCCCCGGCGTTCCTCCCGATCTTTTCAAAGGCGAAAGCCCCCGGCAGCGGCGGAAGAAGCACCTCCAAAAGCACGCTTTCCCGGAAGATCCGGCGGAAGTCCGTGCGATAGAGCTCCGCCAGGGACATGCGTTTCTCCCCTTCTGCGTTCCGGTAGAGAACTTCGGCGTCCAGGGCCACGAGGAGGGTGGGGATGTCCGCCCAGGGATGGGCGGAGACGACGGCCCCGCCCAGGGTGGCCATGTTCCGCAGGGCCGGATAGGCCACAAGGCGCAGGGTCTCCCGAAGGATCCCGCCCGCGTACTCCTGGGCCTGGGCGGAGGAGAGAATCTCGGCGAGGGTGGCAGTGGCCCCAAGGTGCAGCCCTTTGCCGTCCTCGCGGATGTAGGAGAGGCCCGCCCCGGTGAGGTCGATGAGGCCCTCTAGATCCGTGCGAGGGGAGCGCGCGAGATCCACCCCCCCGGCGAGGAAGGCGCCCTTCCCCTGGTAGGCGGAGAGGAGCGAGAGGGCCTCATCCACGTCCCGGGCCCAGTGGTAGCGCCTGACACCGCGCAGCCGCACCGCGCCTCCTTTGGGCGAGTATAGCCCAGGCCGTAGCTGTAAGACAACTTGACCATCAACCCGCCGCCCCGCTATACTGGAGCACCATGGTGGGCCGCCTTCATGCCCCAACTCCGCTCCCCTCGCGGCCCGCCCTCGTGCTTCTCAAGGACATCACCAAGCGCTTCCCCGGTGTCGTGGCCAACGATCGCGTGACCTTCGAGCTCCGTCCCGGCGAGGTCCACGCCCTCCTGGGCGAAAACGGAGCGGGGAAGACCACCCTCATGAACATCCTCTACGGCCTTTACCGCCCGGACTCCGGCGAGATCTGGGTCAAGGGGCGGCGCGCGGACATCCGCTCCCCCCGCGACGCCATCCGCTGGGGCATCGGCATGGTCCACCAACACTTCAAGCTCGTCCTCCCCCACACCGTGGCGGAGAACGTGGCCCTGGGCCTTGCGGGCACGCCGTTTTGGGCCCCCGCCCGGGCCGTGGCCCAAAAAATTCGGGAGCTCTCCCAGCGCTACGGCCTTCCGGTGGACCCCGATCGCCGGGTGTGGGAGCTCTCCGCCGGGGAACAGCAGCGCGTGGAGATCCTCAAAGCCCTCATCCGCGGGGCCGAGGTGCTCATCCTCGATGAGCCCACAAGCGTCCTCACCCCCCAGGAGGCCCAGGAGCTCTTCAAGGTCCTCTCCCGCATGAAGGAGGACGGCCACGGAATCATCTTCATCTCCCATAAACTCGACGAGGTCCTTTCCGTGGCCGATCGGATCACCGTCATGCGCCGCGGAAGGGTGGTGGGCACGGTTCTAGCCCAGGAGACCAACAAAACGGAGCTTGCGCGGATGATGGTGGGGCGGGAGGTGGTTTTCCGGCTCACCAAGAGCACCTGCCAGCCCGGTGAGGCGGCCCTTCGCGTTCAGGACCTCTATGCCCGCAACGACCGCGGCCTTTGGGCCCTGAAGGGCGTGTCCTTCCACGTGTGCCGCGGGGAGATTTTGGGGATCGCGGGGGTCGCGGGGAACGGGCAACGCGAGCTCGTGGAGGTCCTCACGGGGCTCCGCCGGGCCGAGCGGGGGAAGATCCTCCTCCTGGGGCGGGAGGTCACCAACCGTTCGCCCCGTCTCCTTTCGGACCTGGGCTGCGCCCATGTCCCAGAGGAGCGGATCCGCATGGGCATCGTTCCGGCCCTCCCCGTGGAGGAGAACCTCATCCTCAAGCGGCACCATCGGCCGCCGTTCTGCTGGCGGGGGCTTTTGCGCCCCCGGGCCATCCGGAGCTTCGCCCACCGGGCCGTGGAGGAGTACGCCATCCTGACCCCAAGCCTCCGCACGCCCGCGAAACTCCTCTCGGGAGGGAACATCCAGCGCCTGATCCTGGCCCGGGAGCTCTCGGGGAGGCCGGCGGTGGTGATCGCCGCCCATCCCACCTACGGCCTGGATGTGGGGGCCACCGAACAGATTCGCCAGCTGCTTTTGCGCCAAAGGGAGGAGGGAGCCGCCGTGCTCCTCGTCTCCGAGGACCTCGAGGAGATCCTGGAGCTTTCGGACCGCATCGCCGTCATGTTCCGCGGGGAGATCATGGGCATCGTGTCCGCGGGTGAGGCGAGCCTGGAGGAGATCGGGCTCATGATGGCAGGGGAGCGGCGCTCCCCGGTCCGAAGCGAGGGAACATGAGGCGTTTGGGGCCCTTCGTGCTGGAGCCACGATTGTCCCCCTCCCGAGCGGCCGTGCTTGGGGTCTCCCTGGGGGCGGTGGTCTTCGCCCTTCTTCTGGCCGCGGCCGTGTTCTACGGTTACGGAAGGAACCCGTGGCAGGCGTACGCCCAGATCGGCCGCGGGGTCTTTGGTTCCTGGCCGAGCTTCTCGGAGGTGTTGCGCCGGGCCATCCCCCTCATCCTGTGCGGGGTGGGGTTGACCCTGGCCTTCCGGGCCCAGTTTTGGAACATCGGGGCCGAGGGGCAGCTTCTGGCGGGCGCGGTGGCCGCCACCGGCGTGGCCCTCTTCCTCCCCGTTCCGGAGGGATGGCGCCTTCCCCTCATGTTCCTCTGCGGTTTTTTGGCGGGTGGGCTTTGGGCGGTGATCCCCGCGCTCCTCAGGGTCAAGCTTGCCGTGAACGATGTGATCTCCACCCTCATGCTCAACTACGTCATGGCCTACATCGTGGAGTGGTTGGTGCACGGGCCCTGGAAGGGCCCCACCATGCGCGGTTTTGCCTATACCGACCGGTTCCCCCTTACGGCGCAGCTTGGCTGGCTTCCGGGAACGCGCGTGCATTGGGTGACCCTGGCGTTGGGGGTGGTGCTGGCCCTGGGGGTGGCCTTCCTTTTGGCCCGCACGCGCCTGGGCTACGAGATCCGGGTGGCCGGCCAAAACCCTGAAGCCGCCCGCTACGCCGGCATCAACTTCACGGCCGTGTTCGCCTTGGTGATGCTCCTTTCGGGGGGCCTGGCCGGGTTGGCCGGGGTGGGCGAGGTGGCCGGCATCCACCGCATGCTGCGCAGCCCTTCCCACATCTCCATGGGTTACGGGTACACCGCGATCATCGTGGCTTGGCTGGCCCGGGGGAACCCCTTGGTGGCCGTGTTCACGGCCCTCTTCTTTGGTCTCCTGTTTGCCGCCGGCGACCACATGCGCATCGCCCTGGGGCTTCCCTTCCAGATCGTAGGGGTGTTCCAAGGGCTCATCTTCTTCTGCCTCATCGGCTTTGAGATCCTCCTCTCCTGGCGGGTGGGCCTGGCGCGAAAGGGACGGGCATGGTCTGGGCAGATTGGCTCGTAAGCACGGTGAGCCGCGCGTTGGCCTTCGGTGTTCCTCTCCTTTGGGGGACGCTCGGGGAGATCTCTGCGGAACGCTCGGGCGTGATCAACCTGGGTGTGGAGGGGATGATGATCCTCGGGGCCTTCACGGCCTTCGCCGTAGCCTTCCAGACGGGTTCGCCGGGGCTGGGGCTGCTCGCCGCCGCCGGAGTGGGCGGGGTGGCCGCCCTGTTCCACGCCTTCCTCTCCGTGACCCTGCGGGCCAACCAGTACGTGTCCGGGTTGGCCCTCTCCATCTTCGGGCTGGGGCTGGCCGGTCTTTTGGGCCGGGGCTGGGAGGGCAAACCCCTCGCGGCCACCCTGCCCAGCCTCGCCCTACCCGGCCTTTCCCGCATCCCCGTGGTGGGCCCCATGCTCTTTCAGAATCAGACCGTCCTCACCTACATCGGGATCGTCCTGGCGTTCCTCCTTTGGCTCCTGCTTTTCCGCACCCGCTGGGGGGTGGCCATCCGCTCGGTGGGCGAAAGCCCGGCCACGGCCGATGCTTTGGGGATCAACGTGACCCTCGTGCGCTATTTGTGCGTGGTGTTCGGGGGGCTCCTGGCCGGGGTGGGCGGGGGCTACCTCTCCGTGGCCTATCGCCCGGCCTGGACGGAGGGGATGACCGCGGGGATGGGCTGGATCGTCATCGCCCTCACCATCTTCGCCGCTTGGGATCCCTTGCAGGCCATCTGGGGCGCCCTCTTCTTCGGCGCCCTCTACCACCTTTCCTACCGCCTTCAGGCTTTCCTTGCACCCGAACTCCTCAAGCTCATGCCCTATCTCTTTGCCGTGGTGGTTCTGGCCCTGAGCGGCTTTGGGGGCGCGCGTTGGCGTCGGCGCGCGCCCGGGGCCCTTGGAGTACCCTACGTGCGCGGCGAGCGCTGAAAGGGGGTGGGAGCCGGGAGAAAAAAAGGAGTGCAGCAGGGAAGGGCAAGGGGAACTTCCAGCAGAAGGAGGAGGTGAAGGATGAAGCGCATTTTGGCAGTGGTGTTGGCGGTGGTGGCTTTGGGGACGGTGGCCGTTGCGGCCACGAAGATCAAGGCCGGCTTCATCTATGTGGGGCCCATCGGCGACTACGGGTGGACCTACGCCCACGACATGGCCCGCCGCATCGTGGACGCCAAATACGATTGGCTGGAGACGGTTTACGTGGAGTCCGTTCCTGAAGGGGAGGTGGAGACCTACATCGATCTCCTGGTGCGCCAAGGGTGCAACGTCATTTTCACCACGAGCTTTGGGTTCATGGACGGGACCTTGGCCGCGGCCCAGCGCTATCCCGACGTGATCTTCGCCCACTGCTCAGGGTTCAAGCGCTGGGCGAACATGGCCACGTACATGGCGGACTTCTACCAGGTCTACTACCTGAACGGCCTCATGGCCGGGGCCCTCACCAAGACCGGCAAGATCGGGTACGTGGCGGCTTTCCCCATTCCTGAGGTGAAGCGCCACATCAACGCCTTCACCATCGGCGTGCGGGAGGTCAACCCCACGGCCGAGGTGCACGTGCGCTGGATCTACGAGTGGTACAACCCGGCGGCGGCGAAGGAGGCTACGGAGGCCCTCATCGCCGAGGGTTGTGATGTCTTCGCCTTCACCGAGGACTCGCCCACCGTGGTCCAGGTGGCGGCCGAACGGGGCCTCCCCTCCTTCGGCCACTACTCCCCCATGTACGTGTTCGCCCCGGACTACGTGGTCTCCGGCCAGCTCGTGCACTGGGAGAAGATCTACGAGGACTTCCTTCTTAAGGTCTACAACGGCGTGTACACCACGAGGAATTTGGCCCACGTGGACTACTGGTGGCTTTTGGCCCAGGGCGCGGTGGAGGTGGGCGCGGACTTCGGCATGGTCATCAACCCCAAGTGGGAGCCGTTCTTCAAGGAGTACGTCATCGCCCACCCCGTGTTCGGGCGGATCTCCGTCTATGACCTCGTGTACATTCGGCTCAACCAGATGGCCGACCCCGGCGTCACCTTCGACCCCTTCCAGGGGCCGGTGTACGACCGCAAGGGCAACCTCCGCGTCCCTGAGGGGATGTGGTTGAGCTACGATAGCCTCATCACCATGGAGTGGGCGGCGGCGGGCATCGTGGGGCCTTGGCCGGGCGAGCCGTGAACGGAACGGGCGGGAAGGGGGCCTGCTCCCGCAGGCCCCCTTTTCTTTAGGAGGTGAACGTTGGGCACACTTGTCATCGACCGCGCTTGCCTAGCGGACTTTTTCGGAACGTTCAAGGAGAGCGGGTATGTGGTGGTGGAGGGCGGCCGGATCAGCAAGGTCGGCGAGGGCCCTGCCCCTGCGGTCCCCGGCGCCACCCACATCCCCGGGGAGGGGAAGCTCCTCACCCCCGCCCTCGTCAACGCCCATGCCCACCTCTACTCCTCCCTGGCCCGCGGGATCTTTCTCAAGGCCTTCTCCCCTAAGAGCTTCGGCCAGATCCTGGAGCAGCTTTGGTGGAAGCTCGATCGGGCGCTGGACCTGGAGGCCGTGTACCTTTCGGCCTTGGTGGGCGGGATGGCCCACCTCCGCCGCGGTGTTTCCGTGATCTTCGACCACCATGCCTCTCCTTCGGCCATCCTGGGCTCCCTCTCCCAGATCAAGAAGGCCCTTTCGGAGCTTGGGCTACGGGGGGATCTCTGCTACGAGGTCACCGATCGTGGCGGCCCCATGGAGCGGGATCAAGGGATCGAGGAGAACGTGCGCTTCGCCAAGGAGGAGCGGGTCCCCGGGCAATTCGCCGCGCATTTTGGCCTTCACGCCTCCTTCACCCTCTCCGAGGAGACCTTGGCCAAGTGCCGGGAGGCCGCGGAACCCTTGGGGCTTGGCTACCACGGCCACCTCGCCGAGGGGAAGGAGGACCCCCTCGATGCCCTCCAGAAGTACGGGGAGCGCACGGCCGAGCGCCTGGACCGCTTCGGCATCGTCCAGGATAAGACCATCTTTGCCCATGGGATCCAGCTTTCCCAGGCGGAGCTCGAGCTCTTGGCGGAGAAGAAGCCCACGGTGGCGCATAACCCCCGCTCCAACATGAACAACGCGGTGGGCGCGGCACAGGTGGAGAAGATGCTGGCACGAGGGATTCCGGTGGCCTTGGGGACGGACGGGTTTGGGTGCGACATGCTGGGTGAGCTCCTTGCGGCGCGGCTTTTGGCCCACCACGCCAACGGCGATCCCTTGGCCCTCGGCGATGAAGCCGCCAAGCAAATCCTCGCCCAGAACTACGCCCTGGCGGAAAAGGCCTTCGGTCTTCCCTTCGGAAGGCTGCAGGAGGGGTATGCTGCGGATCTCGTCCTTTGGGACTACGCGCCGCCCACCCCGCTTTCCGGAGGAAACCTCCTTTCCCACCTCCTTTTTGCCAACATCAGCGAGGGCCTGCGCCCAAGCGTGGTGATCGTGGCCGGCCAAATCCGCCTGCGGGATGGCCGGATCGAGGGGATCGAGGAGAGGGCCGTGCTTGCCCGCGCCCGCAGGAAGGCCCAGGAGATCTGGGCCAAGCTCTGAAGGGGGTGGGGCATGCCCACGGAGCTTCGTCCCCTTTCGTTCCGGGCGCTTCTGCGTTGGGCCCTTTTGGAGCTGCGGCACCAGGGCTCTGTCTTCGGCATCCCCAGGGAGCTCTTCTACGAGCCCCGTCCCGAGCCCTTTAACACCGAGATTTTCGGGGAGTTTTTGGCCACGCCCATCGGCCCTTCCGCCGGCCCCCACACCCAGATGAGCCAGAACATCGTGGCCGCCTGGCTCTGCGGAGGGAGGTTCATCGAGCTCAAGACCGTTCAGGTCCTCGATGACCTCACCATCCCTCGGCCCTGCATCGACGCGGCGGACGAGGGCTACAACGTGGAGTGGTCGCAAGAGCTGCGGGTGGAGGAGGCCGCGCGTGAGTACATCCACGCCTGGGCCCTCATCCATGTGCTCCGCAAGGCCCTGGGCTGGGAGGGCCGCCCCTTGGGCACCGTGTTCAACATGAGCGTGGGCTACAACCTCGAGGGGATCAAAAGCCCAAAGATTCAGGGCTTCCTCGCCGCGCTTGTGGACGCGCGGAACGTTCTTGAGGAGGTGCGGGAAACCCTGCGCCGGGAGTTCCCGGAATACGCGGACCTGGACATCCCCTCCCAGGTCTCCCGGAGCGTGACCCTCTCCACCATGCACGGCTGCCCCCCTCAGGAGATCGAGGCCATCGCCGAGTTCCTCCTGGAGCGGGGCTTTCACACCTTCGTGAAGTTGAACCCCACCCTCCTTGGCCACGATCGGGTGATGCGCATCCTCCACGACCGTTTGGGCTTTCGGGAGATCCACATCCCGGTGCGGGTGTTCGAGCACGATCTCCAGTACGAGCAAGCCCTGCCCCTGATCCGTAGGCTTCAGGCCAAGGCCAAGGCCCTGGGGCTTGTGTTTGGGGTGAAGCTCACCAACACGCTGGCCATGGCCAACCACCGCGGGGTGCTCCCCGGGGAGGAGATCTACATGTCCGGAAGGGCCCTCTATCCCGTGACCCTGAACCTCTTTTGGCGGCTCTTTCAGGACTTGGACGGCGACATCCACGTCTCCTATTCGGGCGGGGCGGACGCCCTGAACCTCCCTGTCCTCATCGCCTGCGGGGCGCTTCCGGTTACGGCCTGCACGGACCTCCTCAAGCCCGGCGGGTACGCCCGCTTCTCCCAGTGGCTGGCGGAGCTGCGGGAGGCCATGGCCAAAGCCCGGGCCAAGAACCTCGCGGAGTTCACGCGGAACCGGGCGGAGAACCTCCGCCGGGCCGCGGAGGAGAGCCTGCGTAACCCGCGTTACCAAAGGGGCTTCTTCCTCGGGGAGCTCCCGAAGATCCCGGACGGGCTTGCCTTCTTTGACTGCATTGCCGCGCCCTGTGTGGCCGCCTGCCCCACCTGCCAGGACGTGCCCGAGTACGTGGGTTGGCTCGCCGCGGGCGATCCCAAGACGAGCCTCCAGGCCATCCTCGCCCGCAACCCGCTTCCCACCGTGACGGGCTACGTTTGCCCCGCGTTCTGCGAGAGGCGTTGCACCCGCTGGAACTACGAGAAGCCCGTGGCCATCCGGGCCCTCAAGCGGTTTGCCGCCGAGCGCGGGCGGGTGGAGCTTATGCCGCTTCCGCCCACCGGACGCCGGGTGGCCGTGGTGGGCGCGGGTCCCGCGGGACTCTCCTGCGCCTTCTACCTGGCCTTGGCGGGGGTGGAGGTGGAGGTGTTCGAGGCCGGGCCGGGGCCCGGGGGCATGATCGCCTTGGCCCCGGAGTTCCGCCTGCCCAGGGCGGCTCTGCGGCAGGACGTGGCCCGCTTGGAGCGCCTGGGCGTGAAGTTCTTCTACAACCGCCCGCTGGCCTCGGCCGCCGAGCTTTTGGATCGCGGGTTTGACGCGGTTTTCCTGGCCCCGGGCTTCCCGGGGGAGGCGAAGCTGGGGATCCCCGGGGAGGAGGGGCCGGGCGTGCTCGGGGCCCTCGCGCTCTTCCGGGCCCTGGCCCAGGGGGAACGGCCGGACCTTGGGGAGAAGGTCGTGGTGGTGGGCGGGGGAAACACCGCCATGGACGCGGCCCGGGCGGCCTGGCGCCTCACGGGAAGGCCGGTGACCGTGGTGTACCGCCGCAGCCGGGCGGAGATGCCCGCCCATCCCGAGGAGGTGGAGGAGCTTTTGCGCGAGGGGAACGAGCTTGTGGAGCTTGCGACCCCCCTGCGCATCGCCCGGCGGGGCGGGAAGGTCGCGGCCCTGTGGTGCCTCCGCAACCGCCTGGGCGAGCCCGGGCCCGACGGCCGCCCCAAGCCGGAGCCCATCCCGGGCACGGAGTTCCGTATCCCTTGCGATTCCGTGATCGTGGCCGTGGGCCAACGCCCCGAGGTGCGCTTCTTCGACGGGACCGGGTTGGTCCTCCATCCCGATGGGCGCCTCGCCGTGGACCCGGAGACGGGCGAGACCAACCTCTACCGGGTGTGGGCCGGCGGAGACGCCGTGCGCGGCCCAGCCACGGTGATCGAGGCCGTGGCCGACGGCCGCTGCGCGGCCCTCGCCATCCTCAAGAAGCTCGGTTTAGCTCTTCCTGAGCTCCCCGTGCCCGCCGCTCCCCAAGAGCCCCGGGTTCTCAGGGTTCGAAAGGCCCGGAAGGTCATGCCCTTCGGTCCTGATGCCCTGCCGGTGCGGCTGCGGCGGGGCTTTCGCCCGGTGGAGCGCGTCCTCTCCCCCAAGGCCGCTCAAACGGAGGCCGAGCGGTGCCTCCAATGCCGCACCCTCTGCGACAAATGCGTGGAGGTCTGCCCGAACAGGGCCAACGTGGCCTACCTCGCCCCCACGGGAACCTGGCGCGTCCCCCAAGTGGCCGTAAAGGACGGGGCGCTCCGCGTGGTGGGCGAGGAGGAGCTCCGCATCACCCAGGCCCGCCAGATCCTCCACCTGGACGATCTCTGCAACGATTGCGGCAACTGCGCCACGTTCTGTGTTCACGAGGGGAAACCCTACCAGGACAAGCCTCGCTTGTACTTCCACGAGGAAACCTGGCGGGCGGAGGAGCGCAACGCCTTCCTCCTCGCCCGGGGCGTCCTCCATCGCCGGGAAGACGGGGAGGAAGCGCGGATCGGGCAGGAGGGGGAGATCCTCGTGTTCGAAGACCCCTACCTCCGCGTTAAACTCGACCGAGAGCTGCGTGTGCGCGAGCTTGCGCTCAAGAAGCCTTTCTTGGGGACGCGGTCGCTTCGGGCCGCCTGGGAGATGGCCCTCCTCCTTCGGGGCCTGCGGGAGAGCCTTCCCCACCTCTGGGAGGTGAGCGGTGGCGGAGCCTAAGGCCTTGCGATGCGTGACCTGCGGCCGGGAGTTCCCGCCTTGGTCCGTGGACTACTTCTGCCCTCGGTGCGGCTTCCCCGCCGGGAACCTCGAAGTCCTCTATGACCGGGATAAACCCCTGCGGCGCTTCCCGGACCCCGCGCGCTTTTCCCTTTGGCGCTACGGCGAGCTCCTCCCGGTGGGGGAGGAGCACGCGGTGCGGCTGCGCGCGGGCGGCACCCCCTTGTACCCCTGGGCCCAGGCGGCCGAGGAGCTGGGGCTTGGGGCCCTTTGGATCAAGGACGACACCCTGCAGCCCACGGCTTCCTGCAAGGACCGGGGCACGGCCGTCACCGTGGCCGTGGCGAAAAGGCTGGGACGCAAGGCCTTGGCCTGCGCCTCCACGGGGAACGCCGCGAGCTCCCTTGCGGGCTTCTGTGCCGCCGGCGGGGTCCCCTGCTACATCTTCGTCCCCAAGAACGCTCCGGCCCCGAAGATCGCCCAGCTTGTGGCCTTCGGCGCCTTCGTGTTTCGCGTGGACGGAAACTATGACCAGGCCTTCGCTCTGGCCCTCGCGGCCTCCCAGGAGTTCGGCTGGTACAACCGCTCCGACGGCCTCAACCCCATGGTGGTGGAGGGCAATAAAACCGTGGCCTTCGAGATCTGGGAGGAGCTGGGGGACGTGCCGGAGGCGGTGGTGGTGGCCGTGGGCGACGGCGCGGTGATCGCGGGGGTGTGCAAGGGTTTTTTGGAGCTGAGGGAGGCGGGGCTTGCGCCGCGCGTGCCCAAGGTGTTCGGGGTCCAGGCCGCGGGCGCGGCCGCCGTGGCCCACGCCTTCGCCCGCTTCCAACGCGGCGCGCCCATTCTTCCTGCGGAGGAGCCCGCGGAGACCTTGGCGGACTCCATCCGGGTGGGGAAGCCTGCGGACGTGGTCAAGGCCGTGAAGTACGTGGCGGAGACGGGCGGGGGCTATGTGACCGTGAGCGACCCCGAGCTTCTTTCGGCGGCGCGGGAGCTGGCCCGCCGGGCGGGGGTGTTCGCTGAGCCCTCGGGAGCTGCGCCTTATGCTGCCCTCCTGCGCCTCGTTCGGGAGGGCGCTTTGGGCCAAAAGGATCGGGTGGTGCTCATCATCACCGGCTCCGGGCTCAAGGATCCCCAGGGCGTGACGCGGGATCTTCCCGAGCCCCCGCTCATCCGCCCCGATCTTCGGGCCGTGCGGGAGGCGGTGGAGCGATGCGCCTGAAGTTCCGGTTGAACGGTCGCCCCGTGGAGGTGGAGGTCCCTCCGGGCCGGCGCCTCCTTGATCTTCTGCGCGAGGACCTCGGCCTCATCGGGACCAAGGAGGGCTGCGGCGAGGGCGAGTGCGGCGCCTGCACCGTCCTTGTGGACGGAAAGCCCCGCCTTTCCTGCCTCACCCTCGCCCTCCAAGTGGAGGGGAAGGACGTCCTCACCGTGGAGGGGCTTGCCCAGGGCGGGAAGCTCCATCCCCTTCAGGAGGCGTTGGTGGAGACGGCCGGGGTGCAGTGCGGTTTTTGCACGCCGGGCTTCCTCATGGCCGCCTACGCCCTCCTTTTGGAAAATCCGAACCCCACGCGGGAGGAGGTGCGGGCGTGGCTCTCCGGGAACCTCTGCCGCTGCACGGGCTATGAGCAGATCGTGGACGCGGTGCTTTTGGCGGCACGGAGGCTGCGGGAGGAAAAAGGTGCGGAATCCTAGGGTGACGGGTGTGGTTTTGGCCGCGGGCCCCGGCCGCCGCTTCGGCCCCGCCCCCAAGCTCCTCGCCCCCCTGGAGGGAAAGCCTCTGCTGGCCCGGGTCCTGGAGCTCGTGGAGCGCCTTCCTCTGGCGGAGCGTGTGCTCGTTCTGGGTGCCCACGCCCAGGAAATCCTCGCCGCCCTCTTCCCTGGAGCCTTTGGGGAAAGCGCGCATGCCTCTTTCCTGTCCCTCTGGGGGGAGCGGGTGGAGATGAGGGGGAAGTACGCCTGGCGCATCCTCTACAACCCGGACTGGCCTGAGGGCTTGGGCTCTTCTTTGCGCCGTGCCGCGGAAGAGGTGGACGCCGGGGTGCTCGTGTTCCTGGGGGACATGCCTTGGGTGCCGGAGGAGGCCGCCCGGGCGGTGCTTTCCCGCGCCGGCCCGCACCCCGTGGCCCCCTGTTTCGCGGGCCGGCGGGGCTTCCCCGTGTACCTGCCGGCTTCCCTGCGCCCCAAGCTCCTCGCCCTCCGGGGCGACGTGGGCGCCCGGGCCCTTCTTTCGGATTGCGAGCTCATTCCCTGGGACGACCCCGGCGTGATCCTGGACGTGGACCGTCGGGAGGACCTCCAAGGAGGTGAAGCCCTGTGCGGCTGCGCCCGATCCCCGCGGTGAAGCCCAGGAGCCTAGAGGAGGCCCTGCGGTACCTCGAGGAGGGCGGGAGGCCCCTGGCGGGCGGCACGGATCTCCTCGTGGCCATCCGCAAGGGCCAAGAGAAGCCCGAGCTTTTGGTGTACGTGGGCGAGCTTCCGGAGCTGCGGATCCTGCGGGAGGGCCCTGAGGGCCTGGAGATCGGCGCGGCCCTCACCCATGCCGAGCTCCTGGTCCATCCGGCCACGGAGCGCTTCCCCATCCTGCGGGCGGTGCTGCGCACCATTGGGTCCCCGGCCATCCGGGCCATGGGGACCCTGGGGGGAAACCTCGTCACCGCTTCGCCCGCGGGCGATAGCCTCGTGGCCCTCTCCCTTCTTGAGGCCCGGGTGCGCCTCGTGGGGCCGCGGGGCGAACGGGAGCTTCCCATCCCCGAGTTCCTCGTAGGCCCAAGGAAGACGGCCTTGGAGAGAGGGGAGCTCGTACGGTCCGTCTTCCTCCCCTATCCGGAGGGGCACCCTCGGAGCTTCTTCCGCAAGGTGGGGCGGCGGCGGGCCCTCATCATCGCTGTGGCTTCCTTGGGCGCGTTGGTGTGGGTGCGCGACGGGCGGGTGGAGCGGGCCCGGCTGGCCTTGGGCTCCGTGGCGCCCACGGTCCTCCGGCCGCGGGACGTGGAGGAGGCCCTGGTGGGGCGGCCCCTCGCGCCGGAGGCCTGGGAGGATCTCGTGCCCGTCCTCTCTGCGGCCACCCAACCCATCTCCGATCTTCGGGCCACCGCGGAGTACCGCCGGAAGGTGGCCGGCCGCCTCCTTCTCGCCCTGGCCGAGGCCCTGCAAGCCGGCCCCTAGCATCCCCGTCGGCCCTGGGGTATCCTTTTTCCCCTTTTTCGCCAGCGAGGGAAGGCCGATGCGCGAGCACATCGAGCGGGTGCTTTTTTCCGCGGAGGAGATCCAACGGCGGGTGCGGGAGCTTGGGGCCCAGATCTCCCGGGACTACCGGAACGGCGGGAAGAAGGACCCCTTCGGCCGGCCCCTTCTTGTGGTGGGCCTCCTCAAAGGAGCCCTCCCCTTCATGGCCGACCTCATCCGGAATCTGGACATCCCCATCCACTACGACTTCATGGCCGTCTCCAGTTACCGCAACGGCACAAGCCCAGGCGAGGTGCGGGTCCTCAAGGACCTGGACTGTGCGGTGGGCCGCCGGGACGTCCTCATCGTGGAGGACATCGTGGACACCGGCCATACCCTCCGCCACATCCTCCGCAGCCTCCAGGCCCGCGAACCCGCTTCCCTTAAGGTCTGCACCCTCCTCGACAAACCCTACCGCCGCGAGGTGGCGGTCCCCGTGGACTACGTGGGCTTCGTCGTGCCCGAAAACGTGTTCGTGGTGGGATACGGCCTCGATTACGCCGAGCTCTACCGGAACCTTCCGTTCATTGGGGTCCTCAAGCCCGAGTACATCCGGGAAGCCTAGGGATGCTTGTCCTGGGGATTGAGACCTCCTGCGACGAGACGTCCGTGGCCATCTTGGAGGATGGCCGAAGGATCTTGGTGAACCTCGTTTACTCCCAGGCCGACCTCCACGCGCGCTACGGCGGGGTGGTGCCGGAGGCCGCAAGCCGCGACCACCTGCGCAAGCTTCCGGCTTTAGCCCTGGAGGCCCTGGCCCAGGCCGGGGTTTCCTGGGGGGACCTTGGGCTCGTGGGCGTGACGTACGGGCCGGGCTTGATCGGCCCTCTCCTTGTGGGGGTTTCCTATGCGGCGGGCGTGGCCCTCGCGCGGGGGATCCCCCTGGTGGGGGTCAACCATCTTGCGGCCCATCTCTTCGCCCTGCGGCTCAGAGACCCCCCGGTGGAGCCGCCCTTTTTGGGGCTGATCGTCTCCGGTGGCCACACCCTCCTTGTGGCGGTCTCCCAATGGGGGGAGTACCGGGTGGTGGGCGGGACCCGGGACGACGCGGCCGGGGAGGCCCTGGACAAGTTCGGCCGCCTTCTGGGGCTCCCCTATCCGGCCGGCCCGCACATCGACGCCCTGGCCCAAGAGGGCGATCCCCAGCGCATCCCCTTCCCCCGGCCCATGCTGGAAAGCGGCCTGGATATGAGCTTCGCGGGCCTGAAGACCGCCGCCGTGTATTGGCTGCGCGAGCACCCCGGCGCGCCCCTCCCTGACCTTTGCGCCTCCTTCCTGGAGGCGGTGGTGGAGGTCTTGGTGGAGAAGGCGCTGCGGGCGGCCAAGCGGTTTCAGCTGCGGCGCATCGTGGTGGCCGGGGGGGTTGCGGCCAACCGCCGCTTGCGCGAAGCGTTCCCCGCGCGCGCCGCCGAACGGGGGGTGGAGGTGTTCTTTCCGCCCCCGGAGCTCTGCACCGATAACGCCGCCACCGTCGCGGCCTGCGCCCACCACCGCTACACCGTCCTTGGCCGCTCCGATCCCCTTTCCCTCGCTCCCGACGCGAACCTCCCCCTTCACGGCTGGCGCTAGCTTGCTTAAAATGAAAAGCATGGTGCGGAAGGTTCTGGCAGTCAGCGCTCTTTTGGGGATCGCCCTTGGGCTATCCGGGTGTCTTTGGGTCCGTTCCGTTAGCAGCTTCTCCCCGGTGGGGAGAACGATTCTCCTTCCGCTTTACATCTACCCGATGTGGTGGCTTGGGGAGCCGGGCTATCAGTGGCCTCGGGTGGCCCGGGCTGCCCAAACCGCGGAGATCTGGGCCATCATCAACCCCGCCAGCGGCCCCGGCGGCCCGCCCAACAGCGACTACCAGCGGGGGCTTTCGGACCTTCAGGCGGCCGGCATCTTCATGCTCGGCTACGTCTGGACGAATTACGGCGCAAAACCCCTGAGCGACGTGAAGGCTGAGGTCGACGTCTATGCGGAATACTTCATCCCCTACGGGGTGCGTGGGATCTTCTACGACGGGGTGAACTCCTCGGCGGCCTGGCTTCCCTACTACCAGGAGCTCTATGCCTACGCCAAGGAAAAGGGCTTCGCGCGGGTGGTGTTGAACCCCGGGACCACCATTGACGAGGACTACCTCAGGGAGGGCGTGGGCGACGTGATCGTGGTCTTCGAGGACAGCTACACGAACTTCCTTGCCCACACGTTCCCGGACTACGTTCGCCGCTACCCTAAGGAACGCTTCGCCATCCTGGTCTGGGGGGTGCCGGATCTTTCCGCCGCGGAGGAGGTGCTGCGGCGCACGCCCTTTATTGGCTTTGTGCACTGCACGGACGACACCCCGCCCAACGAATGGGATACCTTGCCCCCCTACTGGGAGGGCTGGGCGGAGCTCCTTCGGCAGCCCCTGTACTTCGCGCCCTAGCGGGGGACCTTCTCCCAGTCCTTGAGGAACCGGGCGATCCCCTGGTCGGTGAGGGGGTGCTGGAAGAGCCGCTGGAGCACGGGGTAGGGCACGGTGACGATGGGCGCGCCCAGGGTGGCGGCGGCCACCACGTGCCCAGGGTGCCGCACGCTGGCCACGATCACCTGCGTGGGAAAACCGTAGTTGCGGAAAATTTGAAGGATCTCGGCCGCCACGCTCATTCCGTCCCCGCCGTGGTCGTCGATGCGCCCAACGAAGGGCGAAACGTAGTCCGCCCCACATTTGGCGGCCAAAAGGGCCTGCGGGGCGGAGAACACCAGGGTCACGTTGGTCTTGATCCCCAGGGCCTTGAGCCGCTTCACGGCCTTCAAGCCCTCCACGGTGAGGGGGATCTTGATCACGATGTTGTCGGCGATCTTGGCGAGCTCCTGGGCCTCGCGCACCATGCCCTCCGCGTCCTGGGCCACCACCTCCGCGGAAACCGGGCCCCGCACAAGCCCGCAGATCTCCTCGAGCACCGCGCGGAAAGGCCGTCCCGCCTGGGCCACGAGGGTCGGGTTCGTGGTGACCCCATCGATGAGCCACGCGAACTCCCGGATCTCTTCTACCTTCGCCGTGTCCAAGTAGATCTGCATCGCGCCTCCTTCGCCGCGGAAGTCTACCCGCTTGGGGTGGCCTGGGCGCACACTTCCCTCCACAATCGCCGGGGATGAACGGGCGTTTCCTTCGGCAGATCGTCCTTCCCCAGGTGGGCGCGGAGGGCCAGCGGAGGCTTGCCCGAAAAAGGGTGCTTGTGGCCGGCTGCGGGGCCCTGGGAACCCATACCGCCGAGGCCCTGCTGCGCGCGGGCGTGCGCCACCTCGTCCTTGTGGACCGGGACCTCGTGGAGGAGCACAACCTGCATCGGGTTTCCCTGTTTGGGCCGGCCGACGTGGGCCGGCCCAAGGCCGAAGCGGCTGCGGAGAGGCTGCGGGCCCTGGACCCCGAGGCCCAAATCGAAGCCCACGTGGTCCACTTCGACGGCCCTTTGGCTGAGGAACTCGTGCCCACGGTGGACCTCGTGGTGGACGGCCTGGACAACTTGGAGACGCGCTACGTGGTGAACGACGCCTGCGTGAAGCACGAAAAGCCCTGGGTCTATACGGCGGTCTTGGCCACGTACGGCCTGACCATGGCCATCTGGCCCGAACGCGGGCCGTGCCTGCGCTGCCTTTTTCCCAACCCGCCCGCGCCCGGGTCCATCCCCACCTGCGCCGAGGCCGGGATCCTCGGCCCGGTGCCCAAGGCCTTGGCCGCGCTCCAGGCTGGGCTGGCCCTGCGGCTTTTGCTCCGCGGGCCCGAGGCCCCTTTGGGCACCCTCCTGTACCTGGACCTTTGGGAACTTCGCGTTCAAACGGTGGAGGTGAAGCGTAACCCCGCTTGTCCCACGTGTGTCGGGCACGATTTCGCCTTCCTTAGGGAGGGCTCGCGGGTGGTGTTCCTCTGCGGGGACGTTCTGCAGATCTTGCCCAAAGGGAAAGCTGTCCTGGACTTAGGGGATCTTGCGGCCCGCCTCTCCGCGTTGGGGCGGGTTGAGCTCCGTCACGGCGTGTTGTTTGCGGAGCTTGAGGGTACGGCCCTCACCGTTTTCGCCGACGGCCGGGCGCTCGTCAAAGGCGTCAAGGACCCCCAGCGCGCGCAGGCCTTGTACGACCAGTACATCGCTAGGTGAGCCTTCCGACGAGCCAGGCGAGGAGGAAGAAGAGGGCCACAAGGAGGAAGGGCACGAGCATCATGGGCCAGGCCAACCGCCACAGGATCCTTTTTTGTTCGGGGGTGAGCTCCACAGGCCTAGGGTAGCGCATCTCCAGACGCCGGGCCTTCTTCAGCATCTTCACGGACTCCGCGATCTTGCCCTGTTTGCGGTAGACCACGCCCAGGTTGTGGTGGGCGGAGGCATGGCGAGGGTCCTCCTGGATGGCTCGCCGGTACGCGTATTCCGCGCGGGAAAGGTCCCCGGCGTCAAAATACACGTTCCCCAGCCGGAAATAGATCGTGGCCTTCTCCTCGCCGTAGCGCAGGAGGTCCACGAGGAGGTCGATGGCTTCTTTGTGGCGCTTGGCCCGGCGGAGTTCCTCGGCCTGGGCCAGGGCCCGCTGCACCAGCTCCCGCCGCTCCGCCGCCGTCAGCTCGGTGGGGTCGGGGAGCGGAGGGCGCAAAGCTTCGCCTTCACCGCCTTGATGTCCTGCCATGTCAAGTACTTTGGGCTCCCCTTTTCCTTGCTGGGGTTTCGCAGGAGGTAGCTTGGGTGGAACATGGGGAAGACCTCGATTCCCCCTTTCCAGGGGTAGAAGCGGCCGCGCAGCTCGTTGATGCCCTCAGAGCGGCCCAAAAGCCAGTGGGTGGGGGTGTTCCCCAGGGTCACGATGATTCGGGGGCGCACAAGCCCGATTTGTGCCGCGAGCCACTCCCAGCAGGCGCTCATCTCCTCCCGTGTGGGCACACGGTTTCCCGGGGGGCGGCACTTCACCACGTTCGTGATGTACACCTCCTCCCGGGGGATGTCCACGCTCCGGAGGATTTGGGTGAGGAGCTGGCCTGCCGGCCCCACGAAGGGGCGGCCGGTCTGGTCCTCCACCTCGCCCGGGGCCTCGCCGATGAGCATCAACTCGGTGGGCGCTTTCCCCTCGCCGAACACGAGGTTCGTGCGGGTCTGGGCCAGGGCGCAGCGGCGGCAAGCGCGCACGCGCTGCTCAAGATGGGAAAGGGTGGGCGAAAAGGGGGACAAAAGGGACCTCCGCGCTGGAGCGGGCAACGGGAATCGAACCCGCGGCCTTCGGCTTGGGACGCCGACGCTCTACCAACTGAGCTATGCCCGCGTCCGGTCACTATTATACCCGCCCCGGGGTCAGTCGGCGCGCAAGGCCTCCAGGGCCGGCATGGGCTCCCCCTGGAGGAAGCTCAGGGTGGCTCCCCCGCCCGTGGACACGTACCCGAACTTCTCCGAAAGCCCCAGCTTCTCCACGGCCTCCCCGGTCTCCCCGCCGCCCACCACGGTGAAGGCCTCGGAGCTGATGAGGGCTCGGGCCATGGCCTCCGTGCCCTTTCCGAAGGGAGGGACCTCGAAGGCGCCCATGGGGCCGGTCCAGACCACCGTGCCCGCCCGCTGGATCACCTCGGCAAACCGGCCGATGGTGGCCGGCCCAATGTCCAAGCCCATCCAGCCCTCGGGGATGGCCTGCACCGAGATCACCTTGATCTCCACGCCCTCCCGCAGCTCCGGGGCCACCACCACGTCCACGGGAAGGTGCAGCTCCTTCCCCTGGCGTTTGATCTCCTCGCTGAGCTCTTTGATGGTGGGGATGAGCTTTTCCTCCACCACGGACTTCCCCACCTTGAGCCCTTGGGCGGCGAGGAAGGTGAAGGCCACCCCGCCGCCGATGAGGAAGCCGTCCACCCGGGGCAAAAGCCCCTTGAGCACCCCGAGCTTGTCGCTCGCCTTCTTTCCGCCCACAAGCACGTAGAAGGGCCGGCGGGGATGGGTGAGGAGCCCGGAGAGGACCTCCACCTCCCGCTCCATGAGGAACCCGGCGTAAGCGGGGAGGTAGCGGGTGACCCCCACGGTGGAGGCGTGGGCCCGGTGGGCGGTGGCGAAGGCATCGTTCACAAAGATGTCAAAGGGCTCGGCCAACGCCTTGGCGAACTTGGGGTCGTTGGCCTCCTCCTCCGCATGGAACCGCACGTTTTCCAGCATCAGAAGCTCCCCGGGGTTGAGGGCCTCCACGGCCTTGCGCACCTCAGGGCCGATGCACACGGGGAGGGCGGGGACGGGTTTGCCCAGGAGCTTTTCCAGCCGCTCCGCCACGGGTTTTAGGCGCAGGCCCTCCACAACCCTTCCCTCCGGCCGCCCCAGATGCGAACACACCGCCACCCGCGCCCCGTGCTCCAAAAGCCACTTGAGCGTGGGAAGCACGGCACGGATGCGGGAGTCGTCGGCCACTTTGCCGTCGGTGAGGGGCACGTTCAAATCAGCGCGGAACAAAACCTTCTTTCCCCGCGGATCGATCTCCCTTACGGTGCGCAATTTCATGGGGATCACCAAACCTGCATTCTACGCGTTTTTCCTGGGCTCGGCAACTGCAGGAAAGAGGGATATCATCGTGCTCGTGAACTGGAGCGTTTTGCTCCTCGTTTTGGGGGTAGCCCTGGCGGCGGCCGTGGTGGCGGCCCTCTGGCCGTACTTGAGCCCGGAATCCCCCCTTTGGGCCCAGCAACGGCTGGCCGAGGTCTGGCGCGCCTGGGAGAGGGTGCGCGACCTCAGGGCCGGGGTGACGGTTCTGCGGTCGGGTGAGCCCCCGCTTCGCCTCCGCCTCCTCTACCTGGCGGGGGCCGCCGTGCGCCTGGAGTTAGAGGAACCCCTGGAGCTGGCGGGCGAGGTCTACACCCTGCGGCCGGTGGAGGGAGGGTGGCTTTTCGTGCACTTTCGGCCCCGCTTGGGACTGGGCCTTGAGGCGCGGTTTCCCCTGGAGGCGCTGGAGGCCTTCCTTTCCCTGTCCCCTCGGGAGGGGGTGGAGGTGCGATGGCCAAAGGAAAGCACGTTCGTCCTCCGCGGTCTTGCGGGGCCGTTTTCGGAGGTGGAAGTCCAAACGGCGGGGGACTTTTCGCTCCCCGAGCGGGTGGTCCTGCGCGAGGGTCAAAGCGCGGAGGTCGAGGTACGCGTGGTCGTGGAGGCGGTCAACGCGGGCTTGGAACTGCGGGAACTCCTCAGCCTTGATCCTCTTCCGACCCGCTGGATTCGGATCCCAGCTCTCCCTGCACCCGGCGCCTGATCTCCGCGAGGGAAAACTCCTGCTCCACGAACTTCTCGAACTGTTCCTCCTCCGCGAAGGGGGATTCGATGGCCGCCTGTTCGAAGACCTCTTCGGCGATGAAGATGGGGGAGCGGGTGCGGAGGGCCAAGGCGATGGCGTCCGAGGGCCGAGAGTCCAGCTCCTTGATCTCCCCTTGGGCATCGCGGATCACGAGCTTGGCGTAGAACACCCCATCCTTGATCTGGGTGATGACCACCTGCTCGAGCGAGGCGCCGAGGGCCACAAGGAGCTCCTTCATGAGGTCGTGGGGAAGGGGGCGGGGGAAGCGCTGGCCCTGCAGCTCCAAGGCGATGGACATGGCCTCCGGCTCGGCGATCCAAATGGGCATCGCTTTTGTGGAGTTGCGGTCTTTGAGGAGAAGCACGGGACTGCGAGTAGCTGGGTCCACAAGCAACGCCCGCACCTCGGCTTCGCGCATGCCCCCTCCTTCGCCCGGCATTATACGCCCGTAGGACACCGGCGAACATGGGCCACATCACCTTAGGGCTATAATGCCGGGCCATGTGCGGGATCGTGGGCTATGTCGGGCCCAAGCGGGCCGAGGAGATCCTGCTTTCCGGCCTCGCCCGCTTGGAGTACCGGGGTTACGACTCCGCGGGCGTGGCCCTCCTCACCCCAAACGGCCTCCGCCTGATCCGTCAGGTGGGGAAGATCTCTAACCTCGCCCAAGCCGTGCAGGAGGCGGGCATCACCGGAAACCTGGGGATCGGCCACACGCGCTGGGCCACCCACGGCCTTCCCACCGAGGAGAACGCCCATCCCCATTGCGACTGCACAGGAAAGATCGCTCTGGTCCACAACGGGATCATCGAGAACCACCGGGAACTGCGGGAGGAGCTGCTCTCCCGTGGGCATCGCTTTCGTTCCCAGACGGACACGGAGGTCCTCGTGCACCTCGTGGAGGAGGAGTACCGCGGGGATCTGGTGGAGGCCGTGCGGAGGGCCGTGGCGCGGGCGGTGGGAGCCTACGCCATCGCCGTGGTCCACGTGGACCATCCCCAGGAGATCGTGGCTGCGCGGCTGGGGAGCCCCTTAGTGGCCGCGGCCACCCCCGACGAGGGCTTCCTGGCCTCCGATGTTCCCGCCCTCCTTCCCTATGCCCGGGCCTTCTACTTCCTGGAGGAAGGGGAGGTGGCCCAGATCCTGCCCGGAGGACTGCGCGTGTGGGACCGCCATGGCCGCCCCAAGGAGGTCAGGCTTCGGGAGGTCCCTTGGGACCCCCTTTCCGCGGAGAAGGCGGGCTTCCGCCACTTCATGGAAAAGGAGATCCACGAGCAGCCCAGGGCCATCGCGGACACCCTGCGGAGCGAGCTTTCCACCCCTTGGGAGGAGGGGCTTTCCGGGCTGGACCTCTCCCCGGTGGAACACATCTGCCTTGTGGCCTGCGGCACCTCCTACCACGCCGCCCTGGTCGCGGAGTACCTGTGGGAGCCGCTTTTGGGGCTTCCCGTGAGCGCCGAGATCGCCTCGGAGTTCCGGTACAAGAACCCGGCCGTGGGGGAAAAGACCCTGGTCGTGGCCGTGTCCCAATCCGGGGAGACGATCGACACCCTCATGGCCGTGCGGGGGGCGAAGGCCAAGGGGGCCCAGGTCATTGGGGTGGTGAACGTGGTGGGCTCGGCCCTGGCGCGCGAGGCCCACGCCGTGTTCTACACCCGGGCGGGCCTGGAGATCGGGGTGGCGGCCACCAAGACCTTCACCGCCCAGATCGCAGCCCTGGAGCTTTTGGGGCTGTGGTTGGCCCGGGCCCGCGGCCTCCTCCGCGAGGAGGAGCTTCGCCAGGCCAAGGAGAGGCTGAGCCGCGCCCCCCGGCTCGTGGAGGAGGTGCTGGAGCTGGCCCCCCAGATCGAGGCCCTGGCCCAGAAGTTCTACACCTACCCGAACTTCCTGTACCTGGGCCGCGGCCTCCTCTACCCCTTGGCCCTGGAGGGGGCCCTCAAGCTCAAGGAGATCTCCTACATCCACGCCGAGGGCTACGCCGCCGGCGAGATGAAGCATGGCCCCATTGCCCTCATCCACGAGGCGATGCCCGTGGTCGTTCTGTACTCCGCCCAAGAGCTTCCGGAGAAGGTGCTTTCCAACATGCAGGAGGTGCGGGCTCGCCGCGGCATCCTCCTCGTCTTGGCGGACCACGTGAACCCCGAGGTGGAGGAGCTCGCCGACCACCTCCTTCGCCTTCCCCCTAGCTCCCGGGAGCTCCTGCCCTTCACCTTCACCCCGGCCTTGCAGCTTTTCGCCTACCACGTGGCCCGGCTCAAGGGGACCGACGTGGATCAGCCCAGGAATCTCGCGAAGACGGTGACGGTGGAGTGATGGGCGAGCGCAGGATCGTGGCCCGCAATCGCCGGGCTCGTCGGGACTACGCGATCGAGGAGACCTACGAGGCCGGTCTCGTCCTCAAGGGCTCGGAGGTGAAGTCCCTGCGGGCGGGGCGGGTCTCCCTGGAGGAGGCCTACGCCAAGGTCGAGGGCGGCGAGGTCTGGCTCTATGGGATGCACATCGCCCCGTATGAGCAGGCCGGGCATTTCGGCCATGACCCCGACCGCCCCAAAAAGCTTCTCCTAAAGAAGCGGGAGATCGCCCGGCTCATCGGGAAGGTGGGGCGCGCCGGCTACACCCTGGTTCCCTTAAGCCTCTACTTCAACGAGCGGGGGTTTGCCAAGGTGGAGTTGGCCCTGGCCAAGGGCCTCACCAAGGCCGACAAGCGCCGCAAACTCATCGAGGAGGAAGAGGAGCGCCGGGCCCGCGAGGCCATGAAGCGCTACCTGCCCTAGGCCTCTCCCGCCAGCAGGCGACTGGCCTCCTCGGAAAGGAGGCGCTCCACGATCAGGTCCAGGTCGCCCTCAAGGACGTCCTCCAGGCGGTAGACGGTGAGGTCGATGCGGTGGTCGGTCACCCGGTTCTGGGGGAAGTTGTAGGTCCGGATCTTCTCGGAGCGCTCGCCTGTGCCGATTTGCCGCCGCCGCTTCTCCCGGAGCTCCGCCTCCTTTTTCTGCTCCTCCAGCTCCCGAAGCTTCGTGCGCAGCACCCGTAGAGCGAGCTCCTTGTTGCGGTGCTGGGAGCGCTCCTCTTGGCAGGTGACGACGATCCCCGTGGGAAGGTGGGTGATGCGCACTGCGGTCTCGTTCTTCTGCATGTGCTGGCCGCCCGGGCCCGAGGACCGGAAGGTCTCGATCTTGAGGTCCTCCGGGCGGATCTCCACTTCCACCTCCTCGGCTTCGGGGAGGACGGCCACGGTGGCCGTGGAGGTGTGGATGCGGCCGGAGGCCTCGGTCACGGGGACCCGCTGGACCCGGTGGACCCCGGATTCATAGCGGAAGAGGCCGTACGCCCCCGGCCCCTCCACGGCGAACACGATCTGTTTAAAGCCCCCAAGGTCCGTGGGGTGGGAGTCCAGGACGCGCACGCGGAACCCTTTCTTCTCCGCGTATTTGGCGTACATGCGGAAGAGGTCCGCCGCAAAGAGGGCGGCCTCCTCCCCGCCCGCGCCCGCCCGGATCTCCACGATGGCGTTCTTGTGGTCGTCGGGATGGGGGGGAACCAGGAGGCGCCGGAGTTCGCGGGCCAGGAGCTCCGCTCTTTCCCGGTCGCGCTCGAGTTCCTGGCGCAGGGCCCGCTCCAGCTCCTCGTCCTGGGTCTCGCGCAGAAGCTCCTCCTCCTCCCGGATGTTCTGAAGGAGGCGGCGGAGCTCCGCGCCCTTTTCCACGAGGAGGCGCAGGCGGTTGTAGCGCCGGGAAAGCTCGGGGAAATCCGGCCGGGAGGGAGCGGAGGGATCCCCCAGGATCCGCTCCAGCTGCCCAAGCTCCTGCGCAAGCTCGTCCACCTTGGCCAGGATTTTCTCCATCGAAAGAAGCCTACCGGATGGGGAAAGGAAGGGCTAGGGGGTGAGGTGGCGCAGGCCCTCCGGGCCGGCCACGAAGGCCTCGTGCACCAGGCCCAGGAACAGCCCGTGCTCGAGGATCCCCGCCCTTCCCTCCAGCTTGCGCGCCAGCTCCCAAGGGTCGGGAATGGGCCCGAACCAACAATCCAGGATGTAGTTCCCCTGGTCCGTGAGGTAGGGCTTCCCGGAGGGATCGGTGCGCAGGGAAACGCGGGCTCCGAGCTTCTCCAAAAACCGGGCCTGGCTGCGCCAGCCGAAGGGGAGCACCTCCACGGGGACGGGGAAGCGCGTGCCCAGGGCCGGGGAGAGCTTGGTGAAGTCGGCCACGATCACCTCGCGGCGGCTGGCCTGGGCCACGATCTTCTCCCGAAGAAGCGCGCCGCCCCCACCCTTGATCACGTTGAGTTTGGGGTCGATCTCGTCGGCCCCGTCGATGGTGAGGTCCACCTCCGGATGCTCCTCCAGGGTGGTGAGGGGGAGCCCCTGGGCTTGGGCCTCCTCCTCCACAGCCCGGGAACAAGGGACCACCCGGATCCCCGGGAGCCTTCCGGCGCGCCACAGCTCCGCCAGCCCAAGGAGGGCGTAGCGGGCGGTGGAGCCATGGCCCAGCCCCACCACCATCCCCGGCCGCACCCGCTCCAGGGCGGCCTCCGCCGCCTCCCTCTTCCACCGCTCGAGCTCCGCCCTTTCGTGCCCCATGCCTTTGCCCTAAACTTCCGCGGAGGGCACCTTGAGCATCCTTAACTTGGACAAGATCTTCAAACCCCAGCGCATCGCGGTCATTGGGGCCAGCAACAACCCGGGGAGCGTGGGCTACACCGTGCTCAAGAACCTGGTGGGCTCGGGGTTCCCGGGCGTGGTGTACCCCGTGAACCCCCGCCACGAGGCTGTCCAGGGCATCCACGCTTACCCCGATGTGAAAAGCCTCCCGCGCACCCCGGATTTGGCCATCATCTGCACGCCGGCGCCCACCGTGCCCGATCTTGTGCGCCAGTGCGGCGAGGCCGGGATTCTGGGGCTCATCATCATCTCCGCGGGGTTCAAGGAGACCGGGGAAGAGGGCCGCAAGCTCGAGGAGCGGGTGAAGGCGGAGGCCCGCGAGTTCCCGGGCTTGCGCATCATCGGCCCCAACTGCCTTGGGATCATCGTGCCCTCCCTGCGTCTCAACGCGAGCTTCGCCGCGGCCATGCCGCCCGATGGCCACGTGGCCTTCATCTCCCAGTCCGGAGCCCTCTGCACCTCGGTCCTGGACTGGGCCATCGAGGAGGGGATTGGCTTTTCCCACTTCGTCTCCATCGGGAACATGGTGGACGTGAACTTCGGCGACCTCATCGACTCCTTTGGCCAGGACGAGCGCACGCGTTCCATCATCCTCTATGTGGAGTCCATCACGGAGGCGCGGGGGTTCATGTCCGCGGCGCGGGCGTTCGCCCGCACCAAGCCCATCGTGGTGTACAAGGCCGGGAGGTTTGCGGAGTCCGCGCGGGCCGCGAGCTCCCATACGGGGGCCATGGCCGGGGAGGATGCCGTGTACGACGCGGCCTTCCGTCGCGCCGGCGCCGTGCGCGTCTACGAGATCAGCGACATCTTCGATACCGCGGAGCTTGTGGCGCGGGTGCGGCCGCCTTTAGGGGCGAAGCTGGCCATCGTGACCAACGCCGGCGGCCCCGGGGTCATGGCCACCGATGCCCTCATCGCCCGCCGCGGCCAGCTGGCCGAACTGTCCCAGGAAACCTTGGAGAGGCTCAACCAGGTCCTCCCCCCGTTTTGGTCGCACGGGAACCCCGTGGACGTCCTGGGCGATGCCTCGCCCGAGCGTTACGCCAAGGCCGTGGAGATCGTGCTCCAGGATCCCGGCGTGGATGCCGTGCTCGTCATCCTCACCCCGCAGGCCATGACCGATCCCACCGGGACGGCCCAGGCCGTGGCCGAGGTGGCCCGGCGGGTGCGCAAGCCCATCCTCGCCGCCTGGATGGGCGGGGCTTCCGTGCAGGAGGGCATCCGAATCCTGAACCAAGCGGGCATCCCCACCTACCTCACCCCCGACCAGGCCGTGCAGGCGTTCATGCACCTTGTGGACTACGGCCGCAACCTCGATCTCCTTTATCAAACCCCCAGGGAAATCCCCGTGGAGTTCGCTTTGGACCGGAAACAGATTCGCGAGACCTTCCTCCCCCGGTTCGCCAAGACCAAAGCCCTGGGGGAGCGCGAGGCCAAGGAGCTTCTGGCCGCCTACGGGATCCCCGTGACCATGCCGGAGCTTGCCCGCACCGAGGAGGAGGCCGTGGCGGTGGCCCAAAAACTGGGGTTCCCCGTGGTGCTCAAGATCCAGTCCCCGGACATCCTGCACAAGACGGACGTGGGCGGGGTTCTCCTGGGGATCCGCACGGCGGAGGGGGTGCGTCAGGGCTTTCGCCAGATCCTGGAGAACGTGCGGGCCAGGCGGCCGGAGGCCCGTATCGAGGGGGTCACGGTGCAGCGCATGGCCCCGGTTCCGCAGGGGGTGGAGCTGATCCTGGGGGCCAAGAAGGACCCCACCTTTGGGGCGGTGATCATGGTGGGCGCAGGCGGGGTGACCGCCGAAGTCCTGCAGGATCGGGCGTTGGGCCTTCCTCCCCTCAACGAGCGCCTGGCCACGCACCTTGTGGAGTCCCTGCGCATTTGGCCTCTCCTCCAAGGGTTCCGCGGCCGGCCCCGCATGAACGTGGAGAAGCTCGTGGAGGTCATCAGGCGCTTTTCCTACCTGGTCGCGGACTTTCCGGAAATCCAGGAGATCGACGTGAACCCGCTTTTGGTCACGCCTGAGGAGGTGGTGGCCATCGACGCCCGGGTGATCGTGGACGCGGAGGCCCTGCGCCAGCCGCCCCGGCCCTACAGCCACCTCGTGATCCGCCCCTACCCCGAGGGGTACGAGCGCGGGGTGACCCTCAAGGACGGAACGAAGGTGCTCCTCAGGCCCATCCGTCCGGAGGACGAGCCCCTCTGGCATGAGATGCTCGCCATCTCCTCCCGCGAGTCTATTCGCTTCCGCTTCCGCTACATCTTCAAGGAGACCACCCACCAGATGGCCATTCCATATTGCTTCATCGACTACGACCGGGAGATGGCCATCGTGGGCATCGTGGAGGAGGGCGGAAGGAAGCGGATGATCGGGGTGGGCCGGCTCATCTCCGATCCGGACCGCACCCGGGCGGAGTACGCCGTGTTCGTGGCCGACCCCTGGCAGAACAAGGGGCTTGGGGGGATCCTCACGGATTATTGTCTGGAGATCGCGCGCAGCTGGGGCATCCGCAAGGTCACGGCGGAGACCACGCCGGACAACATCCGCATGATCCGCATCTTCGAGAAGCGCGGGTTCAAGCTGGAGTACAAGACGGAGGAGAGCGTGATCCTGGCGGCCAAGCCCTTGGGGTAGCCGCTGCGCCCTTGGGCCAACCCTCATGCTTCGGAGGCTGCGTTTGGAACGTCCGCTTCAGGATCCCGTCCCCGCCCGTCCCTTAAGGAGGCGTGTATGCCCGCTGATCCCCTGAAGCTGCGGGACTGGGAGATCGCGGAGGAAGCGGAGAAGCACATGCCCACCCCGGAGGAGTGGGCCGCGCGGCTGGGTTTGCGAAAGGACGAGATCATCCCCTACGGCCGCGTGGCCAAACTCGACCACCGCAAGATCCTTGCGCGTCTTGGTGCGCGTCCCAATGGGAAGTACATCGTGGTCACGGCCATCACCCCCACCCCCCTTGGGGAGGGGAAGACCACCACCACCCTGGGCCTCATCCAGGGGCTCGCCAAGCGCGGGAAGAACGCGGGCGGCTGCATCCGCCAGCCCTCGGCAGGTCCCACGTTCAACGTGAAGGGGACGGCCGCGGGCGGGGGGAAAGCCCTCCTCATCCCCCGCGCGGAGTTCTCCCTGGGGCTCACGGGCGACATGGACGCCGTGACCAACGCCCATAACCTGGCCATGGTGGCCCTCACCGCCCGGCTCCACCACGAGGCCACCTACTCCGACGCGGACCTGGAAAGACGGGGGTTGCGGCGGTTGGACATCGACCCGCGGCGCGTGGAGATGCGCTGGGCCCTGGACCTCTGCGCCCAGGCCCTGCGCCACATCGTCATCGGGCTGGGGGGAAAAGGCAACGGAATCCCCATGGAGTCCGGGTTTCAAATCACGCCCTCCAGCGAGATCATGGCCATCCTGGCCATCGCCAAGGACCTCAGGGATCTGCGCGAGCGTTTGGGGCGCATCACGGTGGCCTACGACCGGCGCGGCCGCCCCGTCACGTGCGAGGACCTGGAGGTGGCAGGGGCCATGGCTGCGCTCCTGCGCCACGCCCTCCATCCCACCCTGTGCTGCACCGTGGAGTACCAGCCCGTGCTCGTGCACACCGGTCCCTTCGCCAACATCGCCCTCGGGCAGTCCTCCATCCTCGGTGATCTTTTGGGGCTGAAACTCTTCGAGTACCACGTGACGGAAAGCGGCTTCGGCGCGGATATCGGCTTTGAGAAGTTCTGGAACGTGAAGTGCCGGTTGAGCGGGCTGCGGCCCCAGGTCGCGGTGATCGTGTGCACCGTGCGGGCCCTGAAGATGCATGGCGGCGGCCCGCGGGTCGCGCCCGGTCGGCCCCTGCCTGAGGTCTACGAGCGGGAGAACCTGGAGCTCGTGGAGAAGGGCTTGGCCAACCTCCTCCACCACATCGGGATCGTGAAGAGGTCGGGGGTGAGCCCGGTGGTCTGCCTGAACCGTTTTCCCACGGATAGTGAGGCGGAGATCCGCCTCGTCCGCCGGGCGGTGGAGGGGGAGGCAGGGGTGCGCTTCGCCGTGGGCGAGCACTGGCTCAAAGGGGGCGAGGGCGCCTTGGAGCTTGCGGACGCCGTTTTGGAGGCCTGCCAAGACCCCAGCGATTTTCGGTTCCTCTACGAGGCGGACGCGCCCGTTCAGGAGAGGGTGGAGCGCATCGCCCGCGAGGTCTATGGGGCCGACGGCGTGGAATGGAGTCCGGAGGCCAAGGAGAAGCTCGAAGGGCTCGCGGATATCGTACGGCTTGAGGAGTTCGCCACGGTCATGGTGAAGACCCACCTCTCGCTCTCCCACGATCCCAACTGGAAGGGTGTCCCCAAAGGATGGGTGCTTCCCGTGCGGGACGTGCTCGTCTTCACCGGGGCCAGGTTCCTCTGCCCTGTGGCGGGGGACATCGCCCTCATGCCCGGGACCTCCTCCGACCCGGCCTTCCGCCGGATCGACGTGGACGTGGAGACCGGGCAAGTCCGGGGGTTGATCTGAAACATGGCGGCCACCCTGCTTTGGGGGAAGCCCGTGGCCGAGGAGATCTACGCGGAGCTGCGGGCGCGCCTGCAGAGGCTGGCCTTACGGGGGGTGATCCCTGGTCTTGCCGTGGTCCGCGTGGGCGAGGCCCCGGCCTCCTCCGCCTACACGCGGCAGGAGGAGGGCGCGGCCCAGAGGTTGGGCGTGCGGGTGCACACCCACGCGTTGCCCTCGGACGCCTCGGAGCAAGAAGTTCTGGATCTCATCGCGCGGCTGAACGAGGCCCCCGAGGTCCACGGAATCCTTGTGCACCAGCCCCTCCCGCCGCACATCTCGGCGGTTCGGGTTTCGGAGGCCCTCGATCCCCGAAAGGATGTGGAGGGCCTCCACCCTTGGCACATGGGGCGGTTGCTTTTGGGCGAGCCCTACCTCGTCCCCTGCACGGCGCACGCTGTTTGGCAACTCCTTGTGCGCAGCGGCTACCCGCCGGAGGGGAAACACGTGGTCGTCTGCGGCCGCAGCAACACCGTGGGGAAGCCCTTGGCCGCGCTCCTCCTCCAGAAAAAGCCCGGAGCCAACGCTACCGTCACCGTTTGCCATACGGGAACCCTGGATCTTGCACGCTTCACCCGGCAGGCGGACATCCTCGTGGTGGCTGTGGGGGCGCCCCGCGCGGTGACCGCGGACATGGTGCGCGAAGGCGCCGTGGTGGTGGATGTGGGGGTGAACTACGTTGCGGATCCTACGATGCGGACGGGGTTCCGCCTTATGGGCGACACCGATTTTGAGGCCCTAAGGGAGAAGGTGGAGGCCATAACCCCTGTACCCGGCGGGGTGGGACCGGTCACCGTGGCCATGCTTCTTTGGAACGTTGTGGCGGCCTGTGAGGCCCAGCTGAGCCTCCCGCGCGAGCCCTGAGCGCGCTCACCTTTTGGCCAAGGCCTCGGCTTTGGGGGGCTTGAGCCCCCAGAGCGCGACCCCAGCCCCAACGAGCGCCAGGACCATCACCCAGGGGAAAACGGAGCGGTACGATCCGGTGAGGTCGCGGATGAGGCCGGAGAGGACGTTTCCCAGGATGGCGCCCGCCCCGTACGCGGTGAACACGATCCCGTAGTTCTTGCCGTAGTGCTTCATGCCGAAGAACGTGGCGGTGGCCGTGGGCGCGAGGGCCAGCCACCCCCCCAGGTTCAGCCAAAGAAGGCCAAAGCCCAGGAAATAGACGGCCACGTGGTGGCCCAACGCGTAAAGGAGGAAGGCCGCGATCAAGATCAGGGAGAAGGAGAGGAGGCCGGTGTTGCGGGGGGAGAGCCGGTCGGTGAGCCAGCCGAAGAGCGGGCGTCCCACCCCGTTGAACAGGGCGAACACCGAGACGGCCGCGGCGGCAAGCCCCGCGGAAAGCTGGGCCACCTCCTGTCCGAAGGGCGCGGCTATGCCGATGGCCATGAGCCCCGCCAAACAGCCGAGGGTGTAGGCCAGCCACAGGGCCCAAAACGTGGGCGTGCGCACCATCGCCCTCCGGTCCAAGGAGCGGGCCTCCTCCGGCGTCTTGCGCCCCTTCGTCTCCTTGGGCTTGACGGGCGGAGCTTCGGGATAGCGCAGGGGCAGGGCCACCAGCACCATGACCACAAGGAACACGGCGCCAAGAAGGGTGAACGTGCGCAAAGGGCCGAATTGGGCGATGAGGCGGCTCATGATGGGCGCTACGAAGAGGGCGGAGGCGCCGAATCCCGCGAGGGTGAGCCCCACGGCCAGGCCCCGGCGGTCGGGGAACCACCGGCCCGCCACGGCGATGGGGCAACCGTAGGCCACGCCCACCCCGGCCCCCGCCACCACCCCGTAAAAGAGGGTCAGGATCCAAATGTTTGGGGAAAAACCGGCGGCGATCCAACCCGTTCCCACAAGGACGCCCCCAAGGATCCCCGTTTTGCGCGGCCCCCAGTTCTCCACGAGGCTTCCGGCGAAGGCCATCCCCAGGGCGAACACCGCGAGGAAGATCATGAAGGGAAGCCCGCTCTGGGTGGCCGAAATCCCCCACAGGTTCTCCAGGGGTTTGCGGAAGACGCTGAACGCGTAGACCGAGCCCATGCACACGTTGGCCAGAAAGCCCAGGGCCACGAAGATCCAGCGCCCTTGGGTCAGCGGCAGTCCGAACACCCGCGCTTTCCCCATGCCCTCCTCCCTCAAAAAGAAAAAGGGGGCGGGTTTTCCCCGCCCCCTACGGCGCTCAGCCCTTGTAGCCCACGAGCCGCTTGAGCTCCTCCACGCACTCGGGGTTGCGCAGGGTGGTGATGTCCCCCACCGGCTCGCCCCGCACGAGCGCCTTGAGGATCCTGCGCATGATCTTCCCCGAGCGGGTCTTGGGCACGTCCTCCACGAAGTAGATCTCCGCCGGACGGGCAGTGGGTCCGATGTACTTGTCCACGGTTTTGATGAGCTCCTTTTTGAGGTCCTCGGAGGGCTGGGCTCCGGCCTTGAGGAGCACGAAGGCCACGGGCACCTCGCCTTTGATGTCGTCGGGGCGGGAGACCACGGCCACCTCGGAGACCAAGGGGTGCTGGGAGAGGGCGTCCTCCACCTCGGCCGTGGCCAAGCGGTGGCCGGCCACGTTCATCACGTCGTCCACGCGGCCGGTGATGCGGATGTTGCCCATCTCGTCCATGCGCGCCCCGTCCTTGGTGAAGTACAGCCTGGGCCCGAACTCCCCAAAGTAGGTGGCCTTGAACTTCTCGGGGTCGCCGTAAAGCCCGCGGGTGAGGGCCGGCGGGAAGGGCGGCTCGATCACGAGGTACCCGCCCTCTCCGACGTTAACGGGCGTGCCCCCCGCGTCCACGATCTTGGCGCGGATCCCGGGGAAGGGCCTCCCCGCCACGGTGGGGATGAACGGCCCGATCCCCGGCAGGGCCTGGACACAGGTGGCGCCCGTCTCCGTCTGCCACCAGGTGTCGATGATGGGGCAGCGCTCTCCCCCAATGAGCTTGAAGTACCAAAGCCAGGCCTCCTCGTTGATGGGCTCGCCCACGGTCCCGAGGACACGCAGCGTGGAGAGGTCGTACTTTTTGGGCCACTCGTCGCCCCATTTCACGTGCATGCGGATGGCGGTGGGTGCGGTGTAGTACACGGTCACCTTGTGTTTTTCGATGATCTGCCACATGCGGCCGAAGTCGGGGTAGTCCGGGGAGCCCTCGTAGACCACGGTGGCCACGCCGTTCATGAGGGGGCCGTAGTTGAGGTAGGAGTGGCCGGTGATCCAGCCCACGTCGGCCGTGCAGAAGTGCACGTCGTCCTCGTGGAGGTTGAAGTCCCACTTGGCCGTGGTGTAGACCTGGACCGCGTAGCCGCCCGTGGTGTGCATGACGCCCTTGGGCTTCCCCGTGGTCCCCGAGGTGTACAGGATGAAGGCGAGGTCCTCGCTATCCAGGGGCTCCGCCGGGCAGTAGTCCTTCTCGCCCGAAACGAGCTCGTGGTACCAAAGGTCCCTCTTGGGGTCCATGGGGACGGGGTGGCCGGTGCGGCGCACCACGATCACCTTTTCCACCTTCGTTCCCGTGAGGGCTTGATCGGCCTGGGGCTTGAGGTCGATGAGCTTGCCGCGGCGGTAGTACCCGTCGGCGGTGATGAGGAGGCGGGCCCCGGAGTCCACAAGGCGGTCGCGCAGGGACTCCGCGGAGAACGCGGAGAACACCACGGTGTGCACGGCGCCGATGCGCACACAAGCCTGCATGGCAATCACGGCCTCCGGGATCATGGGAAGGTAGATCCCCACGCGATCGCCCTTCTTAATGCCCAGGCGCTTGAGGGCGTTGGCCAGCCGAGAGACCTCGACCAGAAGGTCCTTGTAGGTGAGGATGCGGTTGGGCTCGTCGGGCGGCTCCGGCTCCCAGATCAGGGCCACTTTGTCCCCTTTGCCGGCCTCCACATGGCGATCGATGGAGTTGTAGGAGAGGTTGAGCTTCCCTCCCACGAACCACTTGTAGGCGTAAGGTTCGTCCACGTAGGTCTCCGACCACTTCTGGAACCACACGATCTCCTCGGCGCGCTTGGCCCAGAAGGCCACGGGATCGGCCGCGGCCTCCTCGTAGATCTTGGGGTCGGAGACCCAGGCTCGGGCCTTCATGGCCTCCGTTGGCCAGTACCAGTTCTCCCGCTTGGGGTCAGGCTGCACCCACTTCACCTTACCACCTCCTGGCATGGGGTGTGCGCGAAACCAACCTCCATAATACTCGGTCTAGAACGGCCTTCAACGGAGCCGTTGTCTTTCGCCCTTCCGAGGCGTACAAATCCCTGGGGTGGTCAAGGTGCGCATCCTGCGAAGCCTCAAGGATTGCTTTCTGACTGGGCTCGTGGTGCTCCTCCCCCTCACCCTCACCGCGTACGTGCTGTGGCTCGTCTACCGCCTGGCCTACGGGGTGTTCGGCCCGCACACGCCCTTTGCCCAGCTCATGCGGCGGTCCCTTGGGTTTTACATCCCGGGCCTGGAGGTCCTGGTGAGCCTGGGGGTGGTGCTCCTGGTGGGGGCGGTGGGGCGGCACTGGTTGGGCCGTCGGGTGGTGCAGGCCACCGAGGCCGCCTTTCTCCGCATCCCCCTGGTTCGCAAGCTCTACTGGGCCAGCCGCCAGCTGGCGCGCCTGGTCCTGCGGCCCGAGGCCTCCCCCCAGGGCCACATGGTCTTGGTGGAGTTCCCCCAACCTGGAAGCTATGTTTTAGGCGTGCTCACGGCGGAGCGGGTGGAAAAGGTGGGCGCGGCGCTGGGGCAGGATCTCTCTGCTGTGTACTTGCCCACAGCCCCCAACCCCCTTTCGGGCTGGGTCCTCTTTGTGCCCAAGGAGCGAGTCCGGCCTGTCCCCATGAGCGTGGAGGAGGGGATGGGCTTCATCCTCTCCGGAGGGTTCGCGCTCCCCGAGGAGGCGAAGGGTGCCGATTCGCAAGGATAAAAGGGAGCGGTACGTGGAGGTGGAGGTCAGCGGGCCGCGCGAGCCTCTGTGGGTCCGCTGCGAAGCCTGCGGGGAACTCATCTTCAAGCGCAAGCTCCAGGAGAACCAGTACGTTTGCCCCCGCTGCGGTGCCTATTTCTTCCTCTCCGCGCGGGAGCGCATCGTTTCCCTTGTTGACCCTGAGAGCTTTCGGGAACTTCCCCTGCCTGCGGTGCCCGAGGATCCCCTGGGCTTTGCCGATCAAATGTCCTACCGGGAGCGGCTGGCGCGCTCCCGGCAGGAGACGGGCCTGAACGAGGCCGCGGTGGTCGGGGAGGCCCGGATCGCCGATCATCCCGTGACCCTGGCCGTCCTGGACTTCCGGTTCATTGGGGGGAGCATGGGCGTGGCCGTGGGCGAGGCCCTCTACGCGGCCCAGGCCCATGCGGCCCGGGCCCGCACGCCCTTCGTGTTCGTGGTCTCCTCCGGGGGCGCACGGGTGCAGGAGGGGGTGCTCGCGCTTCTGCAGATGGTGAAGGTGGTGGCTGGGCGCGAACTTTTGGCCCAAAACGGCGTCCCCTACATCGCCGTCCTCACCTACCCTTCCACCGGGGGGGTCCTGGCCTCTTTGGGGAGCCTCGCCGATGTGACCCTGGCGGAAGAGGGGGCGCTCATCGGCTTTGCCGGGCCCCGCGTCATCGAACAAACCACGGGCGAACGCCTTCCCCCCGGTTTCCAGACCGCCCGCTTCGCCCTCGAGCATGGCCTTGTGGACCAAGTGGTGCCCCGGGCGAAACTCCGGGAGGAGCTGGCCAAGGTCCTGGAAGTGCTCGCGGAGGAGCCGTGACGGACGAGGAGCGCCTGAAGGTTCTGGAGGAGAAGGCGGCGGAGCTCCGGCGCCTGGCGGAGCAGGACGGTCTGGACCTCCACGAGGAGCTGGCCGTCCTGGAGAGGAAGATCGCGGAGCTTCGCAAGCAGCTTTATTTGGACCTTTCGGCCTGGGCACGGGTGCAGCTGGCGCGCCGGCCGGACCGCCCCAGCGGCCTCCCCTTCGTTCAAGCCCTCTGCGAAGCCTTCTATGAGCTGCGCGGGGATCGGGTGGTGGGCGACGATCCGGCCCTGCGGGGGGGACTGGCCCGCCTGGGCGGGAAGCGTCTGGTTCTCCTCTTTCACCACCGCGGCGCTACCCCCGAGGAGCAGCGGGCCAGCCGGTTCGGCATGGCCTCGGCCCAGGGGTATTGGAAGGCCAAGCGCCTCATGGAGGTAGCCGCCCGGCTTCGGCTCCCCCTCCTCACCCTCATCAACACCCCAGGTGCTTATCCTGGGGTGCAGGCCGAGGCCCACAACGTGGCGGGTGCCATCGCCGCTTGCATTTGGACGATGCTGCGGCACCCGGCCCCCACGGTGGCCGTGATCCTGGGCGAGGGCGGCTCCGGCGGGGCCGTGGCCCTGGCCGCCGCCGACCGCGTCCTCATGCTGGAGAACGCCACCTATTCCGTGATCTCTCCGGAGGGCGCGGCCTCCATCCTCTGGAAGGACGCAAAGGTCGCCCCCAAGGCCGCGGAGGCCCTCAAGCTCACGGCCCACGACCTTCATGAGCTGGGGGTGATCGATGAGGTCATCCCCGAGCCCCTCGGCGGAGCCCATACGGACTTTTCCGCCACCGTGGACGGAGTGCGCCGGGCGGTCCTTCGATACCTGGAGGAACTGTCCCGTCTTTCCCTGGACGAACTCCTCCGTGCGCGGTACAACCGCTATCGCCATGTGGGAGCTCAAGGTCCAGGCGCCTAAGGCCCAGGAGCTCTGCCAGGCCTGCGGCCACGCGTGCTCCTATATCTTCGAGGGTCTCCCTGAGGCCGCGCGCCGGGAACTCGCCTCCCTCATGCGCCCCCTTCAGGTGGAGGCGGGCGAGCTCATCTTCCACGAGGGTCTTCCGGCCTTCGGCCTTTACATCCTCTGCGAGGGCAAAGTGAAGCTCGCCAAGCGCGTGAAGGCCGGCCACTCCCAAATCCTCAAGCTTCTTGGCCCGGGCGAAATCCTGGGCGAGAAGACCTTGTTCGACCGGGAGACCTATACCTGCTACGCCAAGGCTTTGGAGCCCTCCCGCCTCATGTTCATTGCGCGCGAGGACTTCCTGGCCTTCCTCAAGAGGTATCCCGACGTGGCCCTGCGCCTCATTGAGAAGCTCTCGCGGGAGCTCAAGGCCTTCGGGGACAAGCTCGTGGAGATCACCGCCCGTTCGGCCAAGGAGCGCATGGCCCGCGTGCTCTTGGAGCTGGCCCGGGCCTTCGGCCGGGAGACGCCCGAGGGCCTGGACGTGGGGGTGGAGCTTCCCCGCAGCGAGCTTGCGGAGATGGCCGGCGTCTCTACGGAGACCGCGGTGCGCATCCTCTCCGAGTTCAAGGACCGGGGCATCCTCGCCCTGCCGGGACGCCGCATCCTCATCCTGCGCCTGGAGGAGCTCCAAGCTCTGGCCCACCCCTTCCGCACTTTCCTCAGGGAAAACCTCCTGTGAGGAAGGTTCTCCTGGGGGTTGGGAATCCGCTTGGACGCGACGACGCCCTGGGCCTTCGGCTCGCGGAGCGGCTTAAGGGAACGGATTGGGTGGCAATTCCCGCGCAGAGTCTGGAGAACGCCCTCGGGATCGTGGGGAAACTTGCTCCCGATCTCCTCGTGGTGGTGGACGCCGCGGAGATGGGCCTTCCGCCCGGGAGCATCCGGCGCCTTCCCCTCCTGCAGGCCTCCACCATGCTCGCTTCCACCCACGGCCTCCCCCTGCCTTTGCTCCTTGCCCTTTCGGGGATTTCCCAAGCGGTCCTGATCGGCGTAGAGCCCAAGGAGCGCGGCCTGGGAGAGGGCCTGAGCCCCGAGGTCGCGGAGGCCCTGGACCGCCTGGTTCAACTCCTCGCGGCGGGTCGGCTCACGGAAATCCCGGAGCTAGTCCCAAAGAAGGAGGAGCAGGCCGGGGCCTAGGAGCAAGGCCCGATGGGCTTCGCACCAGGGGATGAACTCGTCCCCTTTTTCGTAGGCGCGCACGGCAGGGCACCCCTCCACGCCTGGGGCGGCTTCCTCCCAAGGTGCATCCATCCCCTCAAGCCAGAAGAGCTGTACGGGGCCGATCCGCGGATCGGTGAAGGGAACGCTCTGAAAGGGATAGCCCCAGCCCGGGTTGACCACGAGCTCCTTGGTGCGGCGGTCGTAGCCCACCACCAGGGCGTAGTGGTTGGGGAGGAGGCCGCCCCGACCCTCCCAGTCGAAGAGGAGGACCGGGGGGTTGCCCCCCGCCAGGAGCTCCACGGCCCGGGCGAAGACCTCGTCCAAAGGAGCGCTGAGGCTGTGCACGCGGGCCGCAGGCCACGCGGTGCGCGCGTAGCTTTCCAGTCCTTGGGCGAACTTCCAGGGCCAGGTGAGCCCTTGTTCCGTGCCCTCCCACACCACGGTTACGGTCCCCATCCCGCTATGGAGCTTGACCAGGGCCCCCTCCGGATCGTTTCGCACGAGATTCGTTCCCAAGCGGACATCCCAGTACCAAAGGAGGAGGCGGGCGGCCTCGGGGCCACAGCCCGCGGGGATCCTTCGGCCCTCCTTCTCCAGCCAGCTTGGCCCCCACGCGGGAAGGCCCAGGAGGAGGAGCCGCTCCGGAGGAGGGTCCAAAGGGGGCGGAGGAAAGCCCACCGCGGCCAGGAACACCAGGATCAGGATGAGGGAAAGACCAAGCCTCATTGGGGCTCCCGGAAGACCTGTCGGGTGATGAGGATGGCCAAGGTGTAGAGGAGAACGGTGGCGGGAAAGAGGGGGGCAAAGCCCCAGCGCACCTGGACGAAGCCGGAGACGAGCGCGCCCAGGGCCCAGCCCGCTTGCCAAGCGATGAGGTTTATGGCGGAGGCGCTGCTCCGGAGCTCCGCGGGAACCGCTTCCATCACGGCCACGGAGAACATGGGGCCGGCGAAGTTCATGAGCGTTGTGCGCACGAGGTACCCCAGGATGGAAAGGGAGGCCACAGGCACGTAGCCCCAGAGGAAGAAGAACGGGAGGGAGAGGGCCTGGCAGGCCACCACCACGCGGATCCGCCCGAACCGCCGGGCCAAAAAGGGTGAGGCCAGGTTCCCTAGGCCGATGAGGAGGGAGTTCAGGGCGAACACGAGCCCCAGGAGATGGTCCGGCAAAGAAAAGCGCAGGCGGAAGAAGAGGTTCACGAAGGGGATGATCAGACCCGCCCCAAGGCCGATCAGGCCGTTGATCATGGTCAAATTCCACGCGAAGCGACGGTAGGTGTGAAAGCGGGGGAGGGCCGCCAGGGCATGGGGGGCGTTTCCGCTTCGCAGCCGCACCAGGGGCGCGAAGGCCCCAAGGTAAAGGAGAAAGCCGGTGAGGATGACGGCGCGGTAGGCCTCAGGGCCTTGGGGAGGCAGGTCCCAGAGGGAGGCGTAGAGGCGGGGGAGAACTCCGGCCAGGGCGGAGCCGGCCATGCCCGCAAGAACGGAAACACCGGCCTGCAGGCCGAAAAGCCGGGTCCGGCCCTCGTCCTCCGCCAGCTCCGCCAAGAGCGGCCCACCCACCACCGCGCCCATGGCCCCGCCCAACCCGCCCACCACCGCGGCCGTCACCAACCACCCCGGAAGGGGAACGAAGGCGGGCAGGGCCATGCCCACCGCCGACAGGCCCATGCCCAAAAGGAGGAGGCGCTTGTAGCCCACCGCGCCCGCTCCCATCCCCAAGGGAAGGGCCGAGGCCACCACCACGAGGGAAGAGACTGCGGTGAGAAGGCCGATCCAATCCTGGCCGTACCCCAAGTCCTTGAGGTAGAGGTTGAAGTAGAGGCCGTTGAAGCTCCCCGCGAAACTCCCGAGAGTTGAGCTCAAAAGGAAAAGGCGGGCGTCCCTAGAAAGGGTCATGGAGGCTGGATCAATCCGCGAGGAGCTCGGTCTCAAGGAAGTCGGCCACGAGCTCGGGGTCCGGGGGGAGGATGGGCGTGCCGTCGGGCACACGGGCCGGCCGGTCCGTGACCACCGCGAGCACCGGGATCCTCCCGGCCAGGGGCTCGCCGCTCCGGTACACCTCGATCTTAGGAAAGCCCGAGGTTTTGAACCCCTCGAGGAGCACAAGGTCCAGGTCGCTCATGTAGCGGGAAAGGTAGGCCTCAAGGGGATCGCCCTGGTGGTCCCAAAAGAGGGCGCCCCGGTGCTCCGAGTAGAGGAGGACGCGTTCCGCGCCGGCTTCCCTGTGGCGGAACGTATCCTTCCCGGGGGTGTCGGGCTCCACCTCGGGGCCCACGTGTTTGACGGTGCCCACGCGGTACCCGCGGGCGCGCAAAACGGGGATGAGCTGGCAAATGAGGGCCGTCTTCCCCGCGCCCTGATGCCCAATGACCGCGAGAACTTTCACCGGGCCTCCTCGGACGGCCGGGAATTATAGGGGAGGGCCCGGGTCTCCGCGGCGCCTGGGGCCGGAAAGAGGGGGCTCAAGCCCCCTTGTCCCTAGCCGCGCACGAGGTTCTCCAGGTACTCCCGGATCTTCTCGAGGCCGTAGATGGTGCGGTTGGCTTCATAATCCTCCAGCCAGGCCTCGGCCACCGTGTCGTCCAGGCGGATCTCCACGTCCTCGATCCCCAACACCCGGCAGATGAGGCGGGCCTCCTCCTCCACGTCCTCGTCGTGAACGCGGAACAGGAACCTCGGAAGCCGCATAGGCCACCACCCCTCCAAAGTTTACGCGGCGGGATGGGGTACACTTCAAGGCCTTATGGCCCAGGAAGCCCTGGCGGTGAAGACGGAGGAGCTCACCCGTGTCTTCCGTCTGCGCAAACGGGAGGCCCGGGAGGGCCGGCGGGAGATCCTCGCCCTGGATCGGGTGAACCTGGAGGTCCCGCGCGGCGAGCTCTTTGGGCTTTTGGGGCCCAACGGCGCAGGGAAGACCACGCTCATCAAGATCCTCGCCACCCTTCTTGCCCCCACCTCCGGGAGGGCCTTCGTGGCCGGGGTGGACGTGGTGGCGAACCCCGCGGAGGTGCGCCGGCACATCAACATGGTCTGCGGGGGGGAGACCTCCGGCTACGGCCTCCTCACCGTGGAGGAGAACCTCTGGATGTTCGCCCAGTTCTACGGGATCCCCTCCCGGGAGGCCCGCCGCCGCATCCGGGAGCTTCTTTCCCTCGTGGGCCTGGCGGACCGCGCCAAGACCAAGGTCTACCACCTCTCCTCCGGCATGCGCCAGAAGATGAACATCGTGCGGGGTTTCCTCACGGACCCGGAGATCCTTTTCTTGGACGAGCCCACGCTGGGCCTGGATGTGCAGACGGCCCGCACCATCCGTGAGTTCGTGCGAAATTGGCTTCGGGAGCACCCGGACCGCACGATCCTCCTCACCACCCACTACATGCACGAGGCCGATGAGCTCTGCGACCGGGTGGCCATCATCGACCGGGGGCGGATCCTCGCCTGCGCTGCCCCTTCGGAATTGAAGCACATGCTCCAGCGCGAGGCCGTGTTCCGCCTGTACGTGGAGGGCGTTGCCGATGCCCGGGCGGCCCTGGACGGGATGCCGGGCGTGCGGGCCCTGGCCCAGGAGGCCGAGGACGGCCGCCTGCGCCTGGACCTCATCCTCGCGGAAGAGGGCGTGCTTGTGTCCGTGCTTTCTCGGCTGCAAGAGGCGGGGGCCAAGCTCGCGGAGCTCCGCAAAGAGGAGCCCACCTTAGAGGACGTGTTCCTCGCCCTTGTGGGCCGGAGGCTCACGGAGGGAACGCCGTGAGCTGGCGCACGTTCTGGCGCACCGTGGTGGGGCGAGCCTACCCCCGCTTCATCGGGGTGTGGCGCGAGAAAAGCTGGGTGGTCTTTGACGTGTTCTTTCCGCTCCTTCAGGTTTCCGCCTACGTCTACATCTACCGGGCGATCGGGGCGCCCCCGGAGTTCGCGGGCTTCGCCGTCCTGGGCGGGGCCATGATCGCCTACTGGATGAACGTCCTTTGGAGCATGGCCAGCCAGCTCTACTGGGAGAAGGAGAGCGGGAACCTTCAGCTTTACCTCATCGCGCCCACCTCCCGCATGGCCATCCTTTTGGGCATGGCCGTGGGAGGGCTCACGGCCACCACCGTGCGCGCCGCCGGCGTGATCCTCGTCGGGGCCCTCCTCTTCCGCATCCCCCTTCAGGTGAGCCACGGGGCCCTCTTCTTCGGCGTGTTCCTCCTGACCCTCGTGGCCCTCTACGGCCTGGGGATGCTCCTGAGCTCGGTGTTCCTCCTTTGGGGCCGAGAGGCCTGGCACCTCTCCAACCTCTTCATGGAGCCCGTTTACCTCTTCTCCGGCTTTTACTTCCCCGTGCGGGCGTTGGGCTTTTGGGTGGCCCTGGCCGCCTCGGTGATCCCCATCACTTTGGGCCTCGATGCCCTCCGCCAGCTCCTCTACCCTCGCCTCATGGAGCAATTCCGCTTTCTTCCCGTGGAAACGGAGCTGGGGATCCTTGCGGGGCTCGCGGTCCTTTTTATTTTCCTCGCCCACCGGGGGCTGCGGTTCTTTGAGGACCTAGCCCGGCGCGAGGGCCGCCTCACCCTAAGGGGGCAGTGATGCGCCGGCTGCGCGAGGCCTGGCAAGGGTTCAAGGTCGGTACATGGCTCGGATGGCAGATCGAGTCCAACTGGACCGAGCCCTTCCTCTTCGCCATCTATTCCGTGATCAAACCCGTGGCGGGGGTGCTCATCCTCGTCTTCATGTACCTTGTGGTGGCCCAGGGTGGCCTCCAAAACCCCCTCTTCCCCCAGGTGTTCCTCGGGACGACCTTCTACCTCTACGTGGTGAACGTCCTTTCCGGCATAAGCTGGACCGTTACCGACGACCGCGAGCACTACGGCATGCTCAAGTACGCGTACATGGCGCCCATGCACTTCTACGGGTACCTCCTGGGCCGGGGCATGGCCAAGACCCTTGTGGCCACGATCTCCGTCCTCATCACCTTGGCCTTCGGGATCGTGTTCCTGCGCGTGCAGCTCTCCTTCCGGAACCCTGGGCTTCTTCTGGTCGGGCTCCCTTTGGGTTTGGCGGCTCTGGCCTTCTACGGAATCCTCCTTGCGGGGGTTTCCCTCCTCATTGCCCGGCACGGCTGGATGGTGGGCGACGTGGTGGCCGGCGGGCTCTACCTCCTTTGCGGCACAGCCTTCCCCCTCTCCCTTTTGCCCTCCCCCTTCCGGGCTTTGGGCCTAGGGCTCCCGCCCACCTATTGGCTGGAGGCCTTGCGCCGGGCCCTCCTCGGGCAGGGCCTGCACCCTGAGCTTTCGGCGCTCTCGGATGCCCAGCTCCTTTTGATCCTGACGGGGGCCACCGTCCTGGGGATCGCCCTCTCCGTGGGGATTTTCCGGGCGGCCGAGCGGGTGGCCGCGCGCCGCGGCCTTTTGGACATGCAGACCATGTACTGAGCGGGTTTGTCGGGAAGGCCCCGTTCGTGGCATCCTACAGGCCAAGGAGGCGGGTTCGATGGAGAAGTTTACGGACACCACGATCGAATCCTTCCTTGCCGCGCTGGGGTCCACGGAGCCCGTCCCGGGCGGGGGAACCACGGCCGCGCTGGGCGGGGCCTTGGCCGCCGCGTTGGTGCGCAAGGTGGCAGCCCTGGCCCAAAAACGCGGCCGGCCCGTGGGCGAGGCCGTGGAACGCGCCGAGGCCTTCGTGAAGAAGTTTTTGGAGCTAGGCCAAGCGGATGCTGAGGCCTATGCCGCTGTGGTAGCGGCCCAGAAATCCGGGGGCGAGGCCCTCGCGAAGGCCCTCACCCGGGCCGCCGGCGTCCCCTTGGAGGTGGCCCAGAAATCCCTGGCCCTCATGGACCTCGCGGAGCGCCTCATCCCCCTTTGTCCCAAGAGCGCGCGCAGCGATCTGGCCTGCGCGGCCCGTCTGGCCTGGGCCGCGTGCCTCGCGGCCCTGTACACCGTGGACGCCAACGCTCAGGGCATCCAGGACGAGAAATTCCGGGCGGAATTAGGGCAAGCGCGGGCGGAACTCGCGGACTTGGCGGAGGAGAAGGCCGCGTTCGTGCTGGCGCCGCTTGAGGAGGAGCTTTCCCTTTGGCTGGGAGAGAGGGATTCGAACCCCCACTAGCGGGTCCAGAGCCCGCCGGCCTACCATTAGCCGATCTCCCAGGC